>NZ_JBBCVB010000005.1:0-233040 GCF_037199905.1 Serratia sp. MMO-28 | reverse complement strand
CCCGGCGATCGTCAATCAGATCAAGACCTTCTCCTTGCGCCCGGACAGTGGCCCAACCGGTATGAAACTGAGCCGTGATAAAGGCACCTTTGTTGAAGCGATCGCTGGCGCTCTGAACCTGAAGAAACTGCGCGTCGTGGAAACCGAAGGTAATGACTACGATACCGAGCGCCAGCAATGGGACAGCGGCAACAACATGGTGGCCCTGTCTCCGGGTGTGGTACTGGCTTACGATCGCAACACCAAAACCAATACCCAACTGCGTAAAGAAGGGGTTGAGGTGATTGAGATTGTGGGCAGTGAATTGGGCCGTGGGCGCGGTGGTGGCCACTGTATGACCTGCCCGATTATCCGTGACGCTATTGATTATTGATTGAAATAAATCGCTAGCACCATGGTGAGCCTAAGCCGGATAGCTTGTCTATCCGGCTTTTCTTTACTATGGTCAGTCAGTAAAAAGCCCCTTACCGGGGCTTCATACTGGCCATTTTTTTTACAGCGGATAACGTAATATTGCGTGAAGATCGGCACCGGCTGGCAGATCTTCGCTACGTACTGCCAATACCCTTGCCCCAGTGGCCATCGCACGTTTGGCAATTTCATCAATGATCCCGTAGCTGGCTTCATTACTGTTGCCGCTGAAAGTGATCACACCGTCATTATCAATGGTTCCGTTCACGCTGCTGTCGATATTGATCAACAGGAGATCGATAGCACCAAAGGTAGCGGCACGAGCGGCATCGGACAGATCCTGCGTCACTCGCCGTTCACCCGCACGAGTTTCAAAGCGCGATTTCAACGCCTTCAGCTGTGCCTGATAGTATTTCTCCATCAGTGGCCGAACTAAGGTCACTAATTCGGAAACGCCTAAATGCTCGGCATTGCTGAAAAGCGTTTCATCAGTCAGATTCGGTAACGAGTTGGTTGAACGGTAAATAGAAGCCAAGGGTTCGGTACTGGCCAAAATAAGTGGGTAATCATGGCTGGCAAAGAGTGGGCGTAAAGCGTGATCGACCTTACGGGTATATTGTGCCAGCCTCACCTTATGGTGAACCGCACCGTGGTGGTGATCGTTTAACGCGGCATCCCCCATCGCGTCACGTTTATGGGATGGCATATTCGGCACCGCGACTTCCACCGGCGGCACATCGGCAAAAAACTCAATCAGACGCGTCTGGTTCTCGGACAGCGCCAGAATATAAGCGGAATGCGGGAATGTCAGTGCGCGCAGTAGCGGTTTAAGGTAGAAACGTTCGCTCACCTCAAGCTGATTAGACAGTTCGTTGGCTAAACGATAAGTTTTAATGCTGTCGGGCGTGGCCAGGATGGCCAGGCTGCGCGCATGCAGATCCCAAAAGTCTTCATCTTCCAGTACTGAATAAAGTTCTTCTTCCAACAGGGCCAAACGGCGTTTATCCAACCCCTTTTCCGCCACCTGATCTAAGGCCTCTTTAATAAAATTACCCAGTTGAATTTTACTGGCATCCAATTTCTGGCGCAGCGGGGAGGTTTCAAGGTAGATGGAAATACAGGCATCAGAGCGAACATCGGCTAAACGGGAGAACTCTTCACGGCTTGGAATATCAACATATAGCATGTGCTACCTCGCAAACAGACAGTTTATTTGGGTTGTATTGAGTTTTGAGTATAGCTCGCCATCAGCAAATGAAAGGGGATATTCCAGCTTTTAATCAGATAATTAACGGGGTTGTGAGCCTAGTGCACAACATGCAGATGGCACACATCAACCGCGATTCAATCAGGCATGAATGTGGGGTTTTTGGGTTTCCAGCCCCTAAACGGCGGGATGATACCTAAAACAGACAGCGATTTTACCCTGTACTCCCCCGTTTGACGTCGTCCACGCCTTTTACACTTAGGGTTTACCATTTTGCAGCATCACAACAGGGCATCCGGCGTGGCAACCCCCTTTTTACGCAGCGGCCGCATAGACAGCGTTCTGATCTTGAACGAGAATGGGCACCCCCTTTATGCTGCCGCATTGCCATTACGTGAGGCGCTGCGCCTGCAACAGCAGCAAGCGGCGGCAAATTGCCTGGCGATCCCGGTGCCCCACGAACAAGGCGATCGCATCGATTGGTATGCCCCGATCGCGGGCTCGGTAACCTCCTGGGCTGTGGCTAACGAAGCCGAACGGGCTGATGCCCTGCGCCAGTTGGAAGCGACGCAGGCTACCCTGAACGCCATCAGCCTGCGGGCTCGTCAGGCTGCGCAACCCAGCCAGCAGCTATTCGCCGCGCTGCTGGCCAAAACCATGCAGTTTCCCGATCGCCACGCGGTCTATCTGGTCGCTGGGCAACCGGTGATCACCTTCTGGGGCTGCGTGAAACCCGATGGCAAAATCTCTGATGACCCGCTGAGCTGCCTGCGCCCTGCACCGCTCGCCCCACCAGAAACTGTGCCTGCGCCTCCTTCGCCACCGGCTGCTCACCCGCTGCGCCGATATTTACTGCCAGCGTTAATGGCGCCGATCGCGCTGCTACTGTTGTGGCGCCATTATCTGCCTGCCGCCGAGAGCGCTCCAGCACCAGAGAACAACGTGCCAGTAATAGCCACTCTGCCTGTGCCGGTTGTTGCCCCTTACCACCCGCAGTTGCCGCTGGGCCAGGCCACGGTATTCCCCGTGGCCGAAACAGCACCGGCCATCATGAGTAAGAATACCCTGACGCTGCCGAGCGTGGCGGTAAAAATGGGCTCCACGGCATTCCTCAATGGGAAGTGGCGCGTCACGCTGGCGCAGAAAGAGCCCATCAGCATGCTGTATCAGTTCAACCATGGCAAAGGCATAGCCACGATCGTCCAGGGCGAAAACATCACCTGCCGGGCTGAGGTGAGCGCCGGGCTGATGCCCTCGGGCAATCTGGTGATCAACAGCCGCACCAAAGCCCGTTGCAGCAACGGTTCCCGCTATCAAATACCGGAACTGGTGTGCCAGCAAGGCGAAACCGGGGCCGCTGATTGCACTGGCCGCTACGATCCTGAAACGGTATTCCCTATAACGATGAAGCGCGAGAGTAAATAATGCTGGCGACCACCACGGATTATCAACAGAGCGTTACGCTGATCGGCAATAGCGGGATCCAATTCCTGGATTTTGCCATCACTGCGCAACTGGATGCCGAGCGCCCCGGCAAGTTTGTCCGCCAAACCGCCAACGGCCCCCTATTGCGCCTGAACTATAACGCAGCCAACGGCAAATACTGGCTGCCTCAGGCCGCCGATCAGCCGCCAGAAATGGTTCGCCCCGAGTTCAGTTTTCCGCTGGAGCAGTCGCTACGCCTGCTGAACCAGACCTGGCTACCTTTACCTTTCTTTCGTTTCAATCCCCCCGACACCTTTCTGCCGGGGCCGGATAACTGGGCACGCGTACAAATCCGCCTGCTGGAACAGCCGGATAATCAAGGCCATACCCTGCGCATCACGCTGGCGTTTGACACTAAAGTGTATCCAGCAGGCGATGTCCATGCGCCGCTGGTGCCAAGCCAGCAGGATATCGCCACCGGCCTGAGTTTTGCGTTGGCGCATCGCAGCCAGGATCTGGGGGATTTTCTGGATGCGATCTGGGTTGATGGTTGGCTACGCGAGGTCTTTATCCAACAGGCCCGTGCGCAAGAACAACGCCCGGAACGCAATATCAACGCGTCGCTGCGCGAATTTGAGTACCAAGCCCACTACCTCAACCTGCTGGAGCTTCTGGCTAGCCAGTTGCAGGTGCCAACCCTCAAATTGGGTGATGCGCAGTTACAGGAACCAGTACAAGTCGATTTGATTCTGGACGTCGGCAACTCGCAAACCTGCGGTATTCTGGTGGAAGATCATCCGGCGGAGCGCGATGGCCTAAAACACAGTTATGAGCTCCAAGTACGCGATCTGAGCCAGCCACACCACCTGTATCCCGGGCTATTTGCCAGCTGGACCGAGTTTGCCGAGGCCAAATTCGGCAAGCCGCACCACTCCTTTGCCAGCGGCCGTGATGATGCCTTTCAGTGGCCAACCTTCACCCGCGTCGGCCACGAGGCCTGCCGCCTGGCGCAGCAACGGCAAGGTGAGAATGGATCTACCGGCCTGTCCAGCCCACGCCGCTATCTCTGGGATCAAGAGCGTTATTTACCGGGTTGGCGCTTCAACCGCACGGCGGAACACAGCCCCTTGGAACCCCCTGCCAGCGCCGCACCGCTGGCACAACTGCTTAATGATGAAGGGCAACCGCTATACACGCTGCCGCTGAGTGAACGCCTGCCGGTTTTCTCAGCACAGTACAGCCGCAGCGCCGTGATGGCACTGATGCTGGCCGAACTGCTGGCGCAGGCGTTGATGCAAATCAACAGCGTGGACCAGCGTTATAACCAGCCATGCAGCACCGCGCCAAGGCGCTTGCGCACCATTATCCTGACCTTGCCTTCGGCGATGCCGGTGCCGGAACGCGAAATTTTCCGCCAGCGCATGCATGAAGCGATCGCACTGGTGTGGAAAGCCATGGGCTGGCACCCGCAGGATGCGGATTTCACCACGCCGCCCAGCATACCGCGGCCAAATGTGCAAATGGAGTGGGACGAAGCCACCTGCGGCCAGATGGTGTATCTGTATAACGAAGTTCAGGTGAATTTTGCTGGCCAGGCCGATGCTTTCTTTGCCGCCATGGCGCGGCCGGGCAGCGCGCAACCGCCCGGCACGCTGCGTATTGCCTCGGTGGATATTGGCGGCGGCACGACCGATCTGGCCATTACTCAATATCATCTCGAGGAAAGCGCGGGCAACCACGTTAAAGTGCTGCCGCACCTGTTGTTCCGTGAAGGGTTTAACGTTGCCGGTGACGATATTTTGCTGGAAACTATCCGGCTTTACGTGTTACCCGCGTTGCTGGCGGCGCTGAAGCGGGCGGGTATGGCGGCACCAGAGGGGGTAATGAGCAAATTGTTTGGTCAGCCAGATCCCTCTGCCCGGCAGCAACAAGTGACACTGCAACTTTTTATCCCCCTCGGCCAGGCGATTCTTGAGCGTTACGAAACCTTTAATCCCCTGCAGGCGCGCAGCGAGATCGATGCCACCTTAGGGGAACTGCTGGTGCAACGGCCGACCGATGCCCTGCTCAGCTATATCAACCGTGAGATTCAGCGTCAGTTACCCGCTGGGGCCGAGCCGTTTGATATCTTGCAGGTGCCGCTCATTCTGCGCTTGAGCCAATTACATGCTGAATTCCTGACCCCGCGAATGGCGATTACCCGCCACTTACGGCTGTTGACAGAAGTCATTGCGCTGCATAATTGCGATGTGTTGCTGCTTACCGGCCGCCCTGCGCGCTTCCCAGGAATTCAGGCGTTGTTGCGCCAACTGCAACCCCTGCCGATTAACCGCATTGTTACCCTGGACGGTTACCACACGAGCGACTGGTATCCCTTCAACCAGCAGGGGCGAATCGCCAACCCCAAATCCTCCGCCGCCGTTGGCGCTATGCTGTGCCTGCTGGCGCTGGATCTGCGCTTGCCGGGGTTTTATTTCAAAGCAGCCGATTTTCGCCCTTACTCTACCTTGCGCTATTTGGGGCGCCTGAATGAGGGCAACCTGCTGCCCGCCAGCCAGGTTTATTACGCCGAGCTTGATCTGGACAGGCCCGGCGAATGGGATGCGCAAGTCAGCGTTGCTATTGACGGCCCCGTGCGCCTGGGTTTTCGCCAGTTGAATAACGAACGCTGGCCTGCCGCGCCACTGCTTACCCTGAGCATTAGCGAACCTCAGTTGGCCCGCCAACTGGCAGGTAGCCGCCGATTGCACGTTAAATTGGCGCTCGACGATCGCCTGCCCCATTTTCGGCTGGCCGCCGCTGCGCTTGACGATGGCAGCCCGGTACCGACGGAACATGTGCAACTTAAACTGAATACGCTGACAGATAATGGATCGGGGATCACCCACTATTGGATCGACAGCGGGAGTGTCTTTAGCTCATGAAATCATCCATTAGCCGCCTGAGTGATGTTATCGACCAGGCCTTGGCCTGGGTTGAGGATACCCGCCAGCAAGTACCCCGCCTGGCGCTGGAAGCCCAGGCGTTAACGCTCAGCCTGCGGCGGAGTCGCATCAAGTTCCATCAGCTGGCTGCCGCAGCGGGTAAGCAGCCCACACTGGGTTTTTATGGCCGTTCGCAGGCGGCGAAAATGCATCTGATTTCAGCCTTGGCCAGCGCAGAACCGGGGTATCTGACGACCTGTTTTGCAGGTAAGACACTGGACTTTTTAAGCCATATTCAGCCAGATGGCCCGTCTGCCGCGATCGCGATCCGCTTCAGCGCCCATCTGCCGCCACAGCATACGGACTATCCCGTGCAATTAACGCTGATGACCGAGGCCGAACTGGTGAGAATGCTGGCCAAGGCTTGCCCAGCCGCTCCGGCGCTGGCATGGGTTGCTGACGAGTGGAAAACGCTGACCAAACTGCGGCAAGCGCAGGCCGTTGCCGGCATCAGCGCTGACGACGCCGTCGCGCTATGGGATGCGCTGCAGCGTGACGCGAGCCCGTTGCCCGCAGAGTACGGTGCTGCCATGGTGGCCTTGGCTCCCTATCTCACGATTGACGATCGCGCCCGTCTGTTTTCACCGCTGTGGCACGGTGATAGCGAGCTAACAGAATGCTACCGCCGCCTGGCGTATCGCTTGCAACAGTTGGGGAATATCCGCCTGGTCACCGCGCCTCTCAGCCTACTGAGTGACGAAGTACAGCGCCCGGCCAACGGCATTTTCGCGCTGACGCCCAGCGATGAAACGTTATTGGTAAGGCCGCTCGGCGCTAACCCCGTCTCAATACCCCTGGCTGATTTGCGCTGGCTCACCGCCGAGGTGCTGATCCCGTTGCAGGCACCAGCTACGCATCCTGGCTTGGCACACTGCGATTTTCTCGATTTACCCGGTTACGGCCATTCACCGCTGCTGCAGGCCAAAAGCCTCTGCCTGCTGGAGCGCTATAGTGAACAACGGGCAATACACACATTGCTGCTCTGTAACGCCGCCGCATCCGCTGAAGAAGCCACGGCGGTGGGCCGAGCGCTGGACTTTTGGCAGCAACAGATGCGCGGCAAAAACGCCAAACGCACGCCGGGGCTGATTTGGGCCTTTACTGCGCACGATCGGCGCACCACCACGCGCTACGACGAAGCGGTGCAACGCTACGTCGGTGAACCCGGTGAAGCCTGGGGCAGCCTGCTGGCACGCGATGAGGACGAGCTACAGCGTATGGCAGATTATCTGGCCACCGAGCTGAACTGTGCTGAACATCAGCACCATCTGGCGCAGCAACTCACCCAGCTTAGGCATGACGTGTTGGAAAAGCTGCTGGGCCGTTGGCACAAGACAGAACATGGCGATAAAGCCCCCATCGCCAAAGCCACGGTCAAGGCCCTGCAAGCGCGTCTCGCCCTGCACGGCGAACTGCTGGAACACGTGTTACCCAGCCGCCAACGGTTGCGCCAGCTTTATCGGCAACAGCATGTGCAACAATTGGCCGATCCCATAGCTCCCGCACTCGATTTGTTCGATGATCAGCCCGCTGCCGTGCGCCCCTGTGCGGATAACGCCGGTTTGGCGCACGATGTGCAATCGTTGTGGATCAACCATCTGCGCGCTTTAGCTGGCAATGCTGCGCTGCTCGAACTGCTGGCAATAGCCCCTGCGACGCTGGAAACCTTGGCCGATGAACTGATCACCGCCAGCTTCCGCCTGGATCTCTGGTCACGGCTGGCAACGACACTGGCTGAAGCCGAACGTAATGGCCACCAGCGGGAAAACCCGATCGAACGGCAGATCGCCTGCGTGCTGACGGTGCTCGGGGATTTTGTTGCCTGGCTGGGTTTCCCAGCGGTTGAACCGGCGCTTCGCCCTGCAAGCCGTATCAACCAGGGGCAACCCATCTTTACGCAACCGGATTACGCAACAGGCTCACGCCTGACGCAGCTCCCCGGCGAGCCGGTAAATACAACGGCCATTTATATCTACGACTGGTTGGTGGGGTTGCATGCGCTGATTTGCGCCAATGCGGGTTACGGCGTGGCTGAAGCGCTCAATGCTGCGCAGCGCGAACGCTTGGGCGGGATTATTCAGGGGCTGAGAGAAGCGCTCCCCAAAGAGAGCGCATTGCCGCGATTAAAAACGGTCGACTTTCACAACGTCATCAATCGGTAATTTACCCATACGTGGATAAGGCTGGCCGATACCTTTACCAATCGCCACCATCAGGGCGATCTGATAATGCTCTGGCTTGTTGATGATCTTGCCAACGGCGTCAAAATCAAAGCCGTCCATCGGGCAGGAGTCATACCCTTGCGCCTTGGCGGCCAGCATCAGCGTCTGCGCGAAGATCCCGCTGCTGCGCATGATCTCGTCGCGCTGCACCTGCGCTTTACCACGGTAGTATTGATCGATAGCCGGGAACATAAACTGCTGAACGGGTTCTGCTGCTTCGCCCCAAATGTGTTTCACCTGCGATTCCCAGCTCAGCAGATCGCCACACAGCACCACCAGCATTGAGGCGTCCGTCACCTGTGCCTGCCCCCAGGCCGACTCACGGATCTTCTCACGCTGGGCGCGATCTTCAATCAACAACGGGCGCCAGTGCTGCAGGTTAAACGCGCTAGGCGCATTTTGCAGCGCGATATTCAGCAGCGCTTTCTTCTCTTCCAGCGTCATCACATGCTGGGTATCGAACTGTTTGGTGGCACGGCGTTGTTGAATGGCATCAAGAGTATTCATCATTATCCTTATCTTTAGTCACGGTGTTTTGTGATCATTGTCTCGATCTCGCCGCCACTGTCCAGCCTAATTCGTGCGTTTCAACTTTTCACCGCCGAGACCACCTTCAATGGCTGCGCATCCGGCAGAATGTTCATATGCTCGAGTACCTGCGCCATAATTTTGCCGAACACCGGTGCCGCTACGGAGCCGCCGAAGTGTTTACCTGCTTTGGGGTTATTGACCATAACCACCAGCGCCACCTGCGGATCGCTGGCGGGTGCCACGCCTGCGGTATAGTTGATATATCCGCCATCATACTTACCGCTGGGGCCCATTTTTTCGGCGGTACCGGTCTTGATGGCCAAGCGATAGCCAGGAATGGCCGCATTGACGCCGCTGCCCCCCGGCAGTGCATCACTTTCCATCATATGCACCACGGTGTTCACCACATCGGGCGAGATGATCTGTTGCCCCATGACCGGCGGCGTCACTTTGGTAATGGAAAGTGGCCGATAAACGCCGTAAGAACCGATGGTGGCGTATTCACGCACCATTTGCAGCGGAGTGACCCGCAGGCCGTAGCCGAAGGCAAAGGTCGCACGTTCAATATCAGCCCAACGCGCCCGGTGCGCGGGGAGATAGCCACTGCTTTCGTTACCGATGCCCAAATCGGTAGGCCGCCCGAGGCCAAAACTGCGATACACCGCTGGCAGCACCGTGGCCGGTAACGCCAGGGCAATATGAGAGACGGCGATATCGCTGGATTTCTGCAATACGCCGGTAATGGTCAGCTTCGACCAGTGGCCGACATCTTTGATCAAGTGCCCATTAACAAAATAAGGCGTGGTATCCAGCACGGTGTCTGGGCGGATCAGTTTATGATCCAGCCCGACCATCACCACCACCGGTTTCACCGTTGAACCCGGCTCAAAACTGTCGCTGCTGCACACGTTATGGATATCTTTTGCCGGTGTGTTGGCATAGTTATTCGGGTTGAAAGAGGGGTAACTGGCCATGCCGAGAATTTCACCGGTATTGATTTTCACCAGCACCGCACAGCCGGAGTCGGCCTGGTTGGCGATCACACCGTCGCGCAGTTGGGAAAACAGCACGTACTGGATAAATTTATCGATACTGAGCGTGACGTTTGGCGGAGGGACCGGATCGACACTGCGGATCACGCCGATAATGGCGCCATTTCCGTCTTTCTGGTACACCCGCAGACCATTTTTACCCTCAAGCAGCGGGTTAAAGCCCAGTTCGATACCCTCCAGCCCCTGGTTATCCTGCCCGACAATGCCGATCAATCCGGCCGCATCCTGGCCCATCGGATAAAAGCGGCTGAAGTCCTGTTCGGCGCTGACGCCGATAAGGTGCAGTTTGTTGATGTAATCGGCGTTATCATTTTCGACCTTGCGCGCCAGATAGACAAAGCGTTTATGGGCATTGGCCTGGATCAGATGCTGAATATCGCTGAGCGGTATCTGCAGCACGTTGGCCATGCTCTGCCAGCGCTCATTGCTGATGTCGGTATGGGTGTCGAGGATATGCTTAGGATCCAGCACAATATCCTTGGAGGAAACGCTGACGGCAAGCGCCGCATTATTGCGATCGGTAATCATTGCCCGGTTGGTTGGCACCACCTGGGTACGGATCGAGCGCTGGTCAGCCTGATCGGCCAACTGCTGGTACTCCATCAGTTGCAAGTACCCTACCCGAAACATCAGCAGGAAAAAGCACACCAGGATCCCGGCGCAAACCCAGGTAAAACGCACCGATGAATAATTTTTAGCGCTTTTCTTGGTTGAAGGAGCCACGGTTAACCCTGCGTTTTTATTTGGATTATTTATGGATTAAGTCTAACGCTGGGAAGATTTTTAGTAGATTGCAGTTTGTAAGAAAGTAAAAACAAACGCGTTTAACCGTTCGAGCGTTGAGCAGCCGATTATTTTAGCGCTATAATGTGACATAAATCACATTATGTGACCGTATGCCCCTCCTTTCTCCGATGAAATTACAGCAACTCCTGTAGAGGATCACGTTCGATGAGTACCATAGCCACTGGCTTAATCATGATGCGCTGGGAACTGCTGAGCGCAGTCATGATGTTTATCGCCAGTCAGTTAAACGTTGTTTGCCGCAAAGCCAGCCGCAACGGTATGGCGCTGATGTTCAGCAGCCTTGGCGTGTTCACCGCCTGCTGGTTTGTCATGGGCCTGATGGGCATTTCTTTCAACTTGGCCGGTATTCTCCATTTTCTTTCGGCCGCCAAAGAAACCTTTATCGACATCATGAGCAGAACCCCGGCCAACTATAACTACCCTTTGCACTAGCGCTTTGCGGGCAACACGGCCTATGACGGATTTACGTTTGCTCACGCATTTCACCCACCATCAGCCAGTTTCAGGTGGTATTATTACCATGCTAAATAATTAACCCAACATACAAGGTGGTATGGGCATTCAATGGAAGCATGGAAACTCAATTTAATCTCGGTCTGGTTCGGCTGTTTTTTCACCGGTTTAGCCATGAGCCAGATCCTGCCTTTTCTGCCGCTCTACGTAGAACAACTGGGCGTACAGGGCCACGAATCACTGAGCATTTGGTCTGGGCTGGTCTTCAGCGGCACTTTCCTGGTTTCAGCGCTGGTATCACCCTGGTGGGGCAGCCTGGCGGATCGCCGTGGCCGCAAGCTGATGCTGCTGCGCGCTTCGCTCGGCATGGCGATTGTCATTGCGTTACAAGGCCTGGTGGCCAATGTTTACCAACTGTTTGCGCTACGGGCATTAATGGGGCTGACTTCCGGTTATATTCCCAACGCCATGGCCCTGGTGGCTTCGCAAGTACCGCGCGATAAAAGCGGCTGGGCGCTGGGAACCCTGTCTACCGGCCAGATCTCCGGCGTGATCGCCGGGCCACTGCTGGGCGGCCTGATGGCCGATCATCTCGGATTGCGGGTGGTGTTCTTTGTCACGGCAGTGCTGATGTTTGTCAGCTTTCTGGTCACTCTGTTCCTGATTAAAGAGCAGCATGTGGCGGTGAAGAAAGCCGATCAACCCAACGGTGCCGAGGTGTTCCGCTCGCTGCCTTACCCTGGCCTGGTTATCACCCTGTTCATCAGTACTTTGATGATCCAACTGGCGAACGCTTCCATCAGCCCGATTCTGACGCTGTTTATCCGCGATCTGGCGGCAGATACCCACAACATTGCCTTTGTCAGCGGCATGATTGCCGCCGTGCCCGGCATTGCGGCGCTGATTTCTGCACCACGCCTCGGGCGGTTGGGCGATCGCATCGGTACGGCGCGCATTCTGGTGGCCTCTTTGGGCTTCACCACCGTGCTGTTTGTCATCATGGCTTGGGTACACACGCCAACTCAGCTCGGTATTTTGCGCTTTCTGCTGGGGTTTGCCGATGGCGCGCTGATGCCCGCCGTACAAACTTTGCTGATGAAATACTCATCCGAACAGGTCACCGGCCGCATCTTTGGTTACAACCAGTCGTTTATGTATCTTGGCAACGTGATAGGCCCGCTGATCGGCTCCGGGGTTTCTGCTCTGATGGGCTTTCGCTGGGTATTTATCATCACCGCCATTCTGGTGTTGATCAACTGTCTGATGCTGCAACACCGCGTCAAACGGGTTGAAAGCCCTGCTTAGTCACGCAGCCAGGGGGTTACCGTCACGCCGACCAGTATCCCTTCGGGGCTGAGCAAGCGCGTGACGCTCTGGCCCCACGGCTCCAGCCGGTTGGCAACCAATAGCCGATAGCCTTTGGCAACCAGCGTTGCCGTTGCTTCGGCAATATCCGCAACGTCGAACTCCAACCAGGCCTGCGGCACCGGCAGATCCTGCGGCCACCGATCGCTGCCGAAACAGGATTGTGCCGCCTGGGCCAACGGCCATAAAGCGAAGTGTTTTACGCCAGATAAAACATCATGTTCAGTCAGCAGATACTCTTCATTGCCCTCCATCGGCTTTAACGGTAAACCCAGCGCTTCCTGATAGAAGGCTTTGCTTTCACCGGTGTTATGTGTGATGGGGCCAAAACCGGCCACGAACAGGACTTCAATACCACAATAAGCGTGTTTCATACCGTCTCCACTCAAAAGTCAACGCTCCTGCTGGCGCAGTTGCATTGGGGCACAGCCATAGGCAGCTTTGAACCGGTTGCTGAAATGGCTGGATGAACTGAAGCCGCACTCCAGCGCGATTTGCGTCAATGGCATCGGCGTATGGCGCAGCAGTTTCTCTGCCTGCTGCAAACGTCTGTGCATCACATACTGATGCGGGGCCAGCCCGGTGCTGTGCTTGAACATGCGGGCAAAATGGAATTCGCTCAGCCCTGCCTGTGCGGCCAAGTCTGCCAGCAGCAGCGGCTGTTCCAGATGACTTTCCACATATTCCCGTACGCGTTTCAGCACCATCGGGGCCAACCCGCCACGCACCGCGGGCAAACGCCACTGCAGTTGGGTGTAATGCTGGAGCAGATGGGACATCAACAGCGTGGAAACGCTGCTCAAAGCCAGTTGATTGGCGCTGTCCTGCCAATCGCAATTCAGCAGGAATTGGCGATAAAGCAGCGTAATCTGCGCATCTTCCCCAAACACCCGCGGTTCCACCTGAATAGACGCCGGGCTGCGATCCCAGGTTTGCTCCAGCAGATGGCGCAAATGCTGATCGGTGCAATACAGGTGAACAAAAGACAGATCGCTGCGGATATCCCAGGTGGACTCATACTGGCGCGGCATAATGCAGAAACGATCGGGCCCGCCGCCGTTTCTCCAGCCCCCGGGCACTTTCTGATAGCATTCATAGCCATCGGCCACATACAGGCTAAGGGTATGGTGATCGGCGCTTTCCTGCGTAATACGATCGTTACGGTTGGACCAGGCCGCCAACTGCACGCCAGACCCCAGTTGCACGCTATTGTGCAACTGTGCCTTGTGCTGCTGCAGGGTTTCAAATGCCTGATAAGCCATGATCGTTCCGCTCTGATAAGAAAACGGTTTCAGTTTAAAGAGTGCCTCTTCTCCTGCCAACCATCGCTCCAAGCATTTGCGAAAAAAAGCGCAAGAATATGCAACTGTGCGCAAAGGGCTGAAAGCGGCAAAGCCGTAAACGTTGAATACTGCGGCTCAGGACAATTAACCGGAGTTAACGATGAATACGCTGCTGTATCTTGCCGTGGTGCTGATTTGGGGCACCACCTGGATTGCGATTACGCTGCAACAGGAAGGTTCGGTGGCCATTACGGTCTCGATCGCCTACCGCTTCCTGCTTTCCGCCGCGGTGATGTTGCTGGTGTTACTGGCGCTGCGCCGCCTGCGTGCCATCAGCCCGCGCGACCACCTGTTTTGCCTGCTGCAAGGCTGTTGTGTATTTGGTTTTAACTTCTACTGTTTTTACCATGCGGCGGCTTATATCAGCAGCGGGTTGGAGTCGGTAATCTTCTCCATGGCGGTGCTGTTTAACGCCGTTAACAGCATGATCTTTTTCCGCCAACGCCCCAGCCTAAACCTGTTGCCTGCGGCGCTGTTGGGGTTGATCGGCATTGTAGCGCTGTTCTGGCAGGATCTGGTGGCCACCCAGATGGCGGCGGGGCTGCTCAAAGGCATCGGCCTGTGTGCGCTTGGCACCTATGGTTTTTCGTTGGGCAACATGCTCAGCGCCCGGCATCAGCGCCACGGGTTGGACATCCTTTCAACCAACACTTACGCCATGAGTTATGGTGCACTGCTGATGGTGGGCATCGCGCTGGCGCAGGGAGCCTCATTTCAGATCGAGTTCACCGCCCGCTACCTGGGTTCGCTGTTCTATCTGGCGATCTTTGGCTCGGTGATCGCCTTTGCGGCCTATTTTAGCCTGCTTGGGCGTATCGGGGCTGGCGCGGCCGCCTACAGCACCCTACTGTTCCCGCTGGTTGCGCTGACCATTTCAACAATCTATGAAGGTTACCAATGGCATCTGAACGCGGTTGTCGGCCTATGCCTGATCCTGCTGGGCAATCTGGTAATGTTCTCTAAACCGGGCAAGTTCACCCCGCGCTGGCGCCGCCGCACGGCATAGCGCAAACAGAGCCTCATGGTGCAGCGGCCGGTTCACCATGAGGCTCTGCCCGGTCGTGTAACACCTTCCCCCCGTTTAACATTATTTACCCTTCTTACTCCAAAACAAAAATCTCTCTGAAACGCATGCATTAATTAGCTCAGCTTCTTAACGCATGCGTTTTAGCGGCATAGTCATGCGTGAGAATCTCTTTATGATTCGATTATCCGCAATCACATGAGGACAGAATCTTGAAAGCCTTACTGAAAACGCTCACCGTCACCACCAAGCTATGGCGACAGGACACCCACTATGAAGGCGCAAAGGCCCAATGCTCCAAGGCCCAGCACGTCACCTCACCGAAATGCCCCACTTTTTCATGCGCGAAAGCAGCGTGGTGCGCTTTAGCCCCAAACGCTGCGCCGCTCCACGCGGGCCAGCCACCACCCCGTTGGTCTCTTTCAGTACGCGGATAATACGCTGGTATTCATCCTCGCCCGGCTTGGCGGGTTCGGCCAGCGGCCGTGGGCTCGGCAACGCATACTGCAACTCGGGTAATTGCAGGTTGAGTACGGTACCGCGCGTCAGCAATACCGCACGCTCAATCACATTCTCCAGTTCACGCACGTTGCCCGGCCAGGGCATCTGGCTCAGCAAGCGCAAGGTTTCCGCCGGAATGCTATCGATAGTGCGTTTCATACGGCGGGCAATCTTGTAAGTGAGGAACTTCACCAATTGCGGAATATCTTCTGGCCGTTCGCGCAGCGGCGGAATGACGATCGGGAACACGTTCAACCGATAGAACAGATCGCTGCGGAATTCGCGATCGGCCACCATTTGCTGCAAATCCCGATTGGTGGCGGCAATCAAGCGCACATCGACCGAAATCAGCTTGTTCCCCCCCACCCGCTCAAACTCGCGCTCCTGCAATACCCGCAATAACTTCGGCTGTAACTCAACCGGGATTTCCCCCACTTCGTCGAGGAACAGCGAACCTTTGTCTGCCAGTTCAAAGCGCCCCATCCGCTGGGCCGTGGCACCGGTGAAGGAGCCTTTTTCGTGGCCGAACAGATCGCTTTCCAGCAAACCGGCAGGCATCACCGCACAGTTCATTTTCACCATGCGCTGATCGCGTCGTTCGCTCAGGTTGTGGATCGCCCGGGCGATCAGCTCTTTGCCGGTGCCGGTTTCGCCGAGGATCAGCACCGAACAGTCGCTTTTGGCCACCATTTCCACCTGTTTCAACACCGCCGACATCACCACGCTGCGCCCGACAATCTCACTGAAGTCCGGGTTATTGCCGTTGATCTGCTCGGTGAGATACAGGTTTTCATGCACCAGGCTCTCTTTCAGCCGGTTAATTTCCTGATAGGCCAAGGCGTTATCCACCGCAATGGCAATACGCTCGGCGATCTGCTGCAACACCCGTAAGTTGGCCGCGTTGAAGTTGTCCGGCTGGCACTGCGCCAGCTTCAGCACGCCGAGGGTTTTCTTGCCAAAAATCAGCGGCAGCACGCACAGCGTCTGGATGTGATCGTGCCAAAGCTCGAACAGTTGGCGTTCATAAGCCGCCAACTGATCGGAGTGTTTCAGGTTCAATAACAGCATTTCACCGCTTTGCATCACCTTTTCCGATAAGGTGCCCGCCAGCGCAACGCTGTATTGCTGGCGTTCAGCGACGTGGTTTGGCAGATAATGGGTGGAATAAATGGTGACCTGATCCTCACGGTTGCCGCACAGCACAATGCTGATCGCGTCGATCTTGAAGAAACGGTGGATCTCGCTAGAGATTTCCCCAATCAGATCGTCCAGATCGAGCTTCGACAACACCGCATTGGTCACATCCACCAGAACGCGATAGTCATCCCACTCGTGACGCAACCGGCGCTGCTGTTTTTCGGCTTCCTCGCGCAGAGCGATCTGCTCGGTGGCCAGCGCCACCAGTTCCATCAAGGGTTGTAACTGTACCAGGCTGGCATCGCTGAACGGCTGTGGGCAGTTGCGTAACAGTTCACAGCCGCCAAGCAGGCGGCCGCTCGCATGCAGCGGCATCAGGCAATAGTGGCTAAACGGCGGGTACAGCGCCAGCGCACTGATTTGCGGGTAACGCTCATGCAGCTCAGTGGCCTGCCAGCGCTGCGGTAGCGGGCTGTGCCGCAACCCGCCAACCGGGCCATTGGCCAACAGCGTTTCATCCTGATAGTTTACCGGCTGCTGCTGCGAGTCCAGCCCGTGGAAGCTCACCCGCTCACCCTGTGGATCAAACAGCACCAGTGCAGCGTTATCCGCCAGTTGCCAACGCTGCAGCACCTGGCGCAGTTGCCGCAACAGGCCGTTAAAACTGTGCTGGCTGAGCAGCATACGGGTGATTTCGAGCAGTTCCTGCTTTTCTAAGCGTAGATTCGACATGGTTTATCACGTGCCTGATTGAGCAATATCGCTAAAGTGTAACGCTGCGCGACGGCAGTCTCCCCCGATCGGATCAACAAATGCGTGGCAAAGGTTCTGCATGGGGCAAATTCAGCACTCGGCTGATGCCGTAAGCCCCGCGCAAACGCACCTGCTTACCGGTGTTGATGCGGCCAATCACCGCCGCATCACGGCCCAGCGGATGAGCCCGCAAGGCTGCCAGCACCGCCGCTTCAGCCTGCGGTGCGGCCACGATCACCAGTTTGCCTTCATTAGCGAAATTAATGGCATCCAGCCCCAGCAGCTCACAAATGCCACGTACCGCCGGTTTTATCGGCAAGCAACTCTCTTCGACCTCAATCCCCACACCCGCCGCGCGGGCAAACTCATGCAGTATGGCGTTCACCCCACCGCGCGTGGCATCGCGCAGCGCCCGCACTCCTGCAATGGAGGTTAAAGGAGCGATCAGCGGCGTCAGCACCGCACAATCGCTGGTCACTGCCAGCGCCATGCCCAGATTTTCCCGCAGGTTGAGGATGGTGGCACCGTGATCGCCCAGCGTACCGCTGACGATCACCACATCCCCGGCTCGAATATGCTGCGCGGCCCAGTTTAAATGCGGTGGGATCGCCCCGATCCCGGCAGTATTGATAAACAGCTTATCCGCCGCCCCGCGCTGCACCACTTTGGTATCGCCGGTGACGATGCGGATTCCGGCCTGTTGCGCCGTAGCCGCCATTGAAGCGACCACCCGTTGCAAATCTGCCAGCGGTAACCCTTCTTCGAGGATAAACCCGCAGGAAAGATAACGCGGCAGCGCGCCGCTCACGGCCAGATCGTTCGCGGTGCCGCACACCGCCAATTTGCCAATATCGCCACCGGGGAAAAAGATCGGGTCAATCACATAGCTGTCGGTGGTGAACGCCAGCCGATCGCCCTGCTGCGCCAGTTCCTGTAAGCTCAGGCGCGCCTGGTCTTCCCGTTGATCCAACTGCGGGTTGGCGAACGCCGGTAAGAACAGCTCGTCCAATAATTGCTGCATGGCAACGCCACCGCTGCCGTGTGCCATGGTAATCACGCTGTTCATATCACGCTTTCCTCTGTTTCACGCCGATATTGATACCAGGCGGCGCAGGCACCTTCTGAAGACACCATCAAGGCCCCAAACGCGTTTTGTGGCGTACAAGCTCGGCCAAACAGCGGGCAGTCACGCGGTTTGCAGCGCCCGGTCAGCACCGCGCCACAGCACGCTTGGGGATCGTCCGCCACCCGCTGCCGCTGCGGGCGGAAAATCTGCTCTGCATCAAAGGCGGCGTAAGCCTTAGTCAGCGTTATTGCCGAGTTGGCAATGGTGCCCAGCCCGCGCCACTCGCTGCCGCCGCCGATGGCAAACACCTCGCGCATCGCCTGCTGCGCCAGCGGATTACCTGCTTCTGGCACCACGCGCCGATACTGATTTTGCGTCTGGCTTTGCTGCTGGCAGAACTGTTCAACCAGCATCATCACCCCCTGCAAAATATCCAGCGGCTCAAAACCGGTCACTACCAAAGGCTTGCGATATTGCTGGCTGATAAAATGGTACGGCGTAGTCCCGATCACCATGCTGACATGGCCTGGGGCCAAAAAACCGTCGATGCGCACATCGGGCTGCTGCAACAGGCTGCGCAAGGTGGGGATCAGGCTGATATGCTGGCAAAACACGCTGAAGTTAGCCGTGCCTTCCAGCTGCGCCTGCTGTAGCGTCACCGCCGTTACCGGCGTGGTGGTCTCAAACCCCAGGGCGAAAAACACCACCTGCCGCTGCGGGTTTTGCCGCGCCAGTTGCAGCGCATCCAACGGCGAGTACACCACCCGCACATCGGCCCCGCGCTCCCGGGCTTGCAACAGTGAACCCTGCCTGCCCGGTACGCGCAGTGCGTCGCCAAAGGTGCAGAAAATCACCTCGGGATGCGCGGCAATCTCGCAGCAGGCATCAATGCGCCCCATCGGCAACACGCACACCGGGCAGCCGGGGCCGTGGATAAATTCAATCTGCGGCGGCAACAGTTTATCTAGCCCAAAACGGAAAATGGCATGGGTATGTCCGCCACAAACCTCCATGATCTGCAATGGCCGATCGGCGGTCACCGCTAATTGTTCCACGCGGTGGGAAATGCGCTGTAACAGCAGTTTCACCAGGCGCGGATCGCGGAATTCATCAACGTAATCCATGATTACCCTCCCCAGCCAGAAACAGCGCCACGTCCTGTTCCACTTCCCCCATTGCCTGCAAGGCAGCCAGCATCTCCTGAGCCTCCTGCTGGTCAAGGCGGCTCATGGCAAAACCCACATGGATCAACACCCAGCAGCCGATCAGCGCTTCGCGTGGCTCATCAGGTTGGCACACCAGGGCAATATTGACCTCGCGCTTTACTCCGCAAACATCAGCACAGGCGTGCTGCGGCTGGAGCCTGTCCAGAGCCACGATCTGGCCGGGAATGCCTATGCACATAGCTGCGCCTCCAGCCAGGCCAGCCACTGCTCCATCCCTTCCCCTTGGGTGGCAGACAGGGCGATGACCTCGATCGCTGGATTAACCTGGCGAGCATTGGCAATGCAGGCCGCCAGATCAAAATCCAGGTACGGTAGCAGATCGATCTTGTTCAGCAGTAGCAGGCTGGCGGCAGCGAACATATGCGGATACTTCAGCGGCTTGTCTTCCCCTTCGGTGACCGACAGCACCGCCACCTTGTGCCGCTCACCGAGATCGAAACTGGCCGGGCACACCAGATTGCCCACGTTCTCGATAAACAGCAGGCTGTGCGGCTTCAGCGCCAGCCGCTGAGCGGCATCCTGCACCATTTGAGCATCCAGATGGCAACCTTTGCCGGTATTGACCTGGATCGCCGCCACCCCGGTGGCACGAATGCGTTCGGCATCGTTGGTGGTCTGCTGATCGCCTTCCACCACCGCACACGCCCGCTTGCCGCGCAGTTGCAACAGGGTGTTGGTCAGCAAGGTGGTTTTACCCGAACCAGGGCTGGAAACCAGATTCAGCGCCAAAATATGCTGCGCGGCGAAATATTGCCGGTTATGCGCCGCCAGCCGATCGTTTTTATCCAACACGCGGGTTTCAATCTCCAGCATCCGCCGCTGGCTGATGCCCGGCGCATGGGTGCCTGCCGCGCCAAAACCGTAGTGCAGATCGCCCTGCACGCTCCGTTGCGGGCGAAATGGCACTTTTACCTCGCCTTCTATCGTTACTTCACCTTGGGCACAACCGCAGGTACTGCACATAGTGATTCCCCTTTACGTTATTCAATTTCCAGGCGTTTGATGTGCAGGCCATCGTCCGCCTGCACCCGCAGATGGCGCCCGGCACACAGCGGGCAAACCAACACCTGCGGTATAAGCAGATCAACCTCTGTTTGGCAGTCGTAACACCAGCATTGCGCCTGCTCCTCGGTCACATGCAGTTCGCACCCTGCTGCCAGCGTGCCGCGGCACACCATGTCGAAACAGAACCTCAGCGATTCCGCCTCCACACAGGAAAACGCCCCCACCTCAAACCACACCGCCGTAATGCGCCGTGCCTGATGTTGCCGAGCATGCTGCTGCATGATCTCCACCGCCTGCTGGCACAAGGTTATTTCGTGCATGAAACCTCCGAACACCGAGTCATAGGCATCACGATGCAAATACGGGGCCAAAACGCTGACGACATATTTGTCGATCGCCGTGTCATCGACACCTTAACGATGTTGAGCGTTAGCCCTGAAGAGAATGGCTACTGATTGAATCTAAAGGGAATAGTGAGTGAACGGCAGTTTTGGCACGCTTTATGCCATAGCAGGCTAACCAACAACGCTTTCGACAGCAGTGATTTCCATCACTCATACCTGTTTAGCTCTTTGGCCATTCAAGGCGCGCTGAAAGAAATCACCCAGCCAGCGTAACTGTCGAAACGTCATTTTTTACTGTCGATTTCGTCAAAAATGACGAAACAAGGAGCGTGCATGAACCGCTTTATCATTGCGGACCCCAAACTCTGCATTGGCTGTAACACCTGTATGGCGAGTTGTGCCGAAGAGCACCGGCAGCAGGGGTTGCAGGCACTGCCAAGGTTACAGGTCAAGCGCAGCGCCTATGATTCGGCACCGGTAATGTGCCACCAATGCGAAGACGCACCTTGCGCGCAGGTGTGTCCGGTGAATGCCATTCGCCATCAGGATAGCGCCATCGTGCTGAACGAAAGCCTGTGCGTCAGTTGCAAACTGTGCGGCATTGCTTGCCCATTCGGTGCCATTGGCTTTGCTGGCAGCAGGCCGCTGGCTATTCCGGCCGATTGCCAGACGCCGCTGGCCCTGCCCGCCGCACGAGAGCCACGCCCGGTCAGCGCCTTTCTCGATTGCCTGCCGGGCGTGCGTGCCGTGGCGGTGAAGTGCGATCTGTGTGCCTTCAGCGCGGCAGGCCCGGCCTGCATCCGCACTTGCCCAACCCAAGCCATCCGGCTGGTCACCGATCGCGACGTGCGCCACGCCAGCGAACAAAAACGGCGCAGCGCCATGCAGGCGCTTTCTGCCGATCTCCCCTTCGTCACAGCAGCGGGATCCCGCCAGGAGCCACACTCATTATGAATGCCATTCTGCCCGATCCGCTGTTGCTGCTGGCGTTAGCATTGGCGGGATATCTGCTGTTCGCCCTGCTGAGTTGGCTGCTGGCACCCTGGCCGCGCCTGGGTGCCCTGTTCAGCGGCGGCGGCCTGATGCTCTGCGCTATCACTGCGTTGCTGGCAGCAGTGCCAATGCTGTTCAGCCCGCTGCACAGCGCCGTGTTACCCAGGCTTTACTACGCGGTTGAGGTCAGTGGCCTGAACGCTCTGCTGCTGTTGGTCATTGCCCTGAGCGCGTTATGCGCCGGGCTGTATCACAGCGGTTGGTTACACACCCTCAGTACCCGGCAGCGCGGGCGCATCGGTGGATTAACCCATCTGCTGCTGGCGGCCCTCAGTGCAGGGGTGATGGCCGATAATGCCATCGCGCTGGTGTTGCTGTTGGAACTGGCGGCGCTGTGCGGTTACTTCCTGATCGGCAAACCTCAGGATGAAAAAGGCCAGCGCGCCGGGCATAACCAGTTCCTGCTGGCACGCCTCGGCACGCTGCTGCTGATTGTGGCTTTCGCACTGGTTGCCACCCACAGCCACAGCCTGCAATTTAGTGCGATCCGCGCCACACCGTTACCCGATACGCTACGTAGCGGCGTATTTCTGCTGGCGCTGGCCGGTTTCGGCATTTTTGCCGGAGTGATGCCGCTACACGCCTGGGTGCCGCAATCCCATAGCAGCGCCCCCGCCTCGGCGGCGCTGCTGTTCTCTGCAGCACTGATGAAGGTTGGCCTGCTTGGCGTGCTGAAAATCGGCCTAGATCTGCTGGGTACGCCGCCGCTGTGGTGGGGGCTGCTGGTGTTGCTGCTGGCGGCAGGCACCGCATTTTTCGGTGGGCTATACGCACTGATGGAGCACGATCTGCGCCGCCTGCTGGCTTATCACACGCTGGAGAATATCGGCATCATCCTGCTGGGGATGGGCGGTGCGATGGTCGGCACGGCGCTGCAACTGCCGCTGCTGGCGGCATTCTGTTTAGTCGGTGGTCTGTTCCACCTGCTCAATCACAGCCTGTTCAAGAGCGCGCTATTTTTGGCGGCCGGCACCATCGAACAGCAAACCGGCCTGAAAGACATGGAAAAAATGGGCGGATTGGCGCGCCTGATGCCCTGGACCGCCATCGCCATGCTGATTGGCCTGGTTTCCATGGCGGCACTGCCGCCGCTGAACGGCTTTGCCAGCGAATGGCTGATCTACCAGGGCCTGTTCCAGTTCAGCGCTGGCCCTGCCTTTATTGGCCGGTTGCTCGGCCCGCTGTTGGCGGTGGCTTTGGCGATGACCGGCGCGCTGGCGGTGATGTGCGTCAGTAAAGTGTTTGGCGTCGCCTGCCTGGGCGCAGCGCGCGGTGCCGCAGCGGCCAATGCGCGCCCGGCCAACGGTTGGTTGACCTGTAGCCACCTGCTGCCTGCCTTATTGTGTCTGCTATGTGGTATCGGCGCACCTTGGCTGATCCCGCTGTTTGCCCAGTTGGCGGCAAGTTGGCTGCATCAACCACCGCTCGCTACTACCACGCTGGTTTCCCCGCCGCTGATCGCCATATTGTTACTGGCCATGCCGCTACTGCCGTTGCTGATCGCCGCCTGTTACCAAGCCCGCCGCCCAGCCAATCGGGTGCAGGGGAGCGCCTGGGCCTGTGGCTATGGGCATGAAGCCGCGATGGTGATCACCGCCACCGGCTTTGCCCAACCACTGCGGGTGATGTTTGCCCCGCTGTACCGGCTACGGCGCTGGCTGCTGCCCGTTCGCTTAAGCAATCAGTTACACCGTCACGGATTGACCACCTTCTGCCGTGCTTTAGCCGCCATCGAGCTGGCGGTGCTGTTGGTAGTGGTTTTTGCCTGAGGAGATGTATATGACTTATTCCACGTTATTAATTGGCCTGCTGCAGGCGGCGATCTTGCTGGCCGTGGCCCCGATGTTTGCCGGGGTCAGCCGGATGTTGCGCGCCCGTATTCACAGCCGCCGTGGCCCCGGCGTGTTACAGGAATACCGCGATATCGCCAAGTTGCTGAAACGCCAGAGCCTGGCCCCGGCGGCATCTGGCCCGGTATTCCGCGCTATGCCCTATCTGCTCACCGGTACGCTGCTGACGATCGCCTGTGCCGTGCCGATGCTGACCGCAGCCTCGCCATTGCCCGCCATCGGCGATGTCATCACGCTGCTTTACCTGTTTGCCGTGGTGCGCTTTCTGTTCGCTCTTGCCGGGTTGGATACCGGCAGCACCTTTACCGCCATCGGTGCCAGCCGCGAAGCGGTGCTCGGCATTCTGGTGGAGCCGATCCTGCTGCTCGGCCTATGGGTGGCGGCGCTGGTTGCCGGTTCTACCCAACTGAGCGCTATCGTTCAATGCACGCTCAATCTGCCGCATGCCGCCGGGTTGCCGCTGCTGCTGGCCGGGCTGGCCTGTGCTTTCGCCACCTTTATCGAGATGGGCAAGCTGCCGTTCGACATGGCCGAAGCGGAGCAAGAGCTGCAAGAAGGCCCGCTGACTGAATATTCCGGTGCCGCACTCGGCATTCTGAAATGGGGGCTCAGCCTAAAACAACTGGTGGTGCTGCAACTGTTCCTCGGCGTGTTTATGCCTTGGGGACAAGCCGTTTCACTCACCGCACCGGCGCTGTTGGCGGCTCTGGTTTTTACCCTGCTCAAGCTGCTTTGCGCCGTGACGCTGATCGCCGCGATCGAAAACAGCGTTGCGCGGCTGCGTTTCCTGAAAACCGCCCGCACCACCTGGGCCGGTTTTGGGCTGGCTTTTCTGGCGCTGGTTTCCTGGCTGGTCGTCGGCTGAATAATCACAGAGGCAATAATGACTAACGAACATCAAGGCCAGCACTATCTGGCGGCGCTGCAACTGCAGTTCCCCACCGCCGTATTGGCCGCCGAATGGCAGACCGCCGATCAGCTCACCATAACGGTGAAACTCAATGCGCTGCCGGAAGTGGTGGAATGGCTGTATTACTCGCAAGGGGGTTGGCTGTCGGTGCTGTTTGGCAATGACGAGCGCAGCCTGTGTGGCCATTACGCGCTGTATTACGTGCTGTCGATGGAGCAAGGCTGCAAATGCTGGATCACCGTGCGCGCCGAAGTGGATGCCCAGACGCTGGAATTCCCTTCTGTCACCCCGCGCGTACCGGCGGCCGTCTGGGGCGAGCGCGAAGTGCGTGACATGTATGGTCTGCGCCCGGTTGGCCTGCCGGATGAGCGGCGCCTGGTGCTGCCCGACGATTGGCCGGACGATCTCTACCCTCTGCGCAAAGACGCGATGGACTACCGCCAGCGCCCGGCCCCCACCACCGATGTGGAAACCTATCCGTTTGTCAGCACAGCCGGGGCCAACGCCAACGTGGTGCCGATCGGCCCGCTGCATATCACCTCGGACGAACCCGGGCATTTCCGCCTGTTTGTTGACGGTGAAGACATCATCGATGCCGACTACCGCCTGTTTTACGTGCATCGCGGCATGGAAAAGCTGGCCGAAACCCGCATGGGTTACAACGAAGTGACCTTTCTTTCCGACCGGGTGTGCGGCATCTGTGGCTTCACACACAGCGTGGCCTATACCAGCTCGGTGGAAAATGCCATGGGGATCCAGGTGCCGGAACGCGCCCAGATGATTCGCTCGATCCTGCTGGAGGTGGAGCGGCTGCACAGCCACCTGCTGAATCTGGGGCTGGCCTGCCACTTTGTTGGTTTTGACTCTGGCTTTATGCAGTTTTTCCGCGTGCGTGAGCAGTCGATGAAGATGGCAGAGGTGCTGACCGGCGCGCGTAAAACCTATGGTATGAACCTGATCGGCGGCATCCGCCGCGACATGCTGAAAAATGACATGTTGCAAACCCTGCAGTTGGCGGCACAGATGCGCGGCGAACTGACCGATTTAGTGGAGATTCTGCTCGGCACGCCGAACACCGAGCAACGCAGTCTGGGGATTGGCCGCCTCGATCCGCAGGTGGCGCGCGATTACAGCAACGTCGGCCCGATGATCCGCGGCAGCGGCCACCGCCGCGATACCCGCATCGATCACCCGTTCGCCGGTTACGCCAAACTGCCGGTGGAACTGTGCGTGGAGGACGGTTGCGACGTTTATTCCCGCCTCAAGGTGCGTATTCACGAAGTGTTCAATTCACTCAGCATCATTGAATGTGGCTTACAGAGCCTGCCCAGCGGGCCGCTGGCGGTTGAAGGCTTCACCTACATTCCGCATCGCTTTGCGCTGGGCTTTGCCGAAGCGCCGCGCGGCGATGACATTCACTGGAGCATGACCGGCGATAACCAGAAGCTGTTCCGCTGGCGCTGCCGGGCAGCGACCTACGCCAATTGGCCGACGCTGCGTTACATGCTGCGCGGCAACACCGTGTCGGACGCACCGTTGATCATCGGCAGCCTCGATCCCTGCTATTCGTGCACCGATCGCATGACCATTGTCGACGTGCGTAAACGCCAGTCGATCGTGGTGCCATACAAAGAGATCGAACGTTATGGCATCGAACGGAAAAACAAACCGTTTTAACCGGAGCCCATCATGCTGAAACTGATCAAAAAAGTATTGAAAACCGGCCAGGTTACCGTCGCTTATCCGGCGCAGCCGCTGGCGGTTGACCCGAATTTTCGCGGCAAGCCCGAATATGATCCGCAGCAGTGCATTGCCTGCGGTGCCTGCGCCAACGCCTGCCCCTCCAATGCGTTGACCATGGCCACCGAGACCGCCAGCAGCACCCTGCGTTGGCAACTGTTCCTTGGCCGCTGCATTTTTTGCGCCCGCTGTGAGGAGGTTTGCCCCACCGCGGCCATCCGGCTTTCACCGCAGTTTGAGCTGGCGGTGTGGCGCAAAGAGGATTTATACGAGCAAGCCGATTTTACCCTCTGCCACTGCCGCCAGTGCGGCAAGCTTTATGCGCCACAAAAGGAAATTGATTACGCCATCGCGCTCTTGGGGCTGAGCAGCGCCGAAGCTGCTTCCCGCCGCGTGCAGTTTGAAACCTGCCCGGCCTGCAAGCAGCAACAAAGCCTGACCCAGACCCACCGCATCGACGTTGGCCGCCACCTTGTGCGGGAGGCGATCTGATGAACCAGACAGTGATTGGCCCACGTGATGCACATGGCCTGCCGATACCGATCGCGCTTGATGACAGCATCCAGCAGCTGAAAACCACGCTGCTGCTGGATATCCGCCGTTCTGCCTACGTTTACCGCGTGGATTGCGGTGGCTGCAACGGTTGTGAAATTGAGATTTTCGCCGCTATTTCACCCTTGTTCGACGCCGAACGCTTCGGCATTAAAGTGGTGCCCTCACCGCGCCACGCCGACATTCTGCTGTTTACCGGTGCGGTGACGCGAGCGATGCGTATTCCGGCGATCCGCGCCTGGCAGGCAGCGCCCGATCCGAAAATCTGTATCTCTTACGGTGCCTGCGGCAACAGCGGCGGCATTTTCCACGATCTGTACTGCGTATGGGGCGGCACAGACAGCATCGTGCCGGTAGATGTGTATATCCCCGGCTGCCCGCCCACGCCCGCGGCGACGATCTACGGTTTTGCCATGGCGCTTGGCCTGCTGGATCAGAAGATTAAAGGCCAGCAGCACGACGAAACCCAAGGTGCAGCCGCCATATTGCTGCACCCGCAAGTGCCGCAGCCGCTGCGGGTGTTGCTGGATCGCGAAGCGCGGCGCATGGCCGGTTATCGCTATGGCCGCCAGATCGCCGACCAGTTTATGCAGTTGCTGACCGCTGACGATCCGCTCCCGGTTGAACAACGCATCAGCGCTTACCTGCAACAGCAGGACGATCTGCGGCTGAGCGAGATTATCGGTAATTTGCAAGCGATCTATCAGCGCGTACAGCGCGGGGAGCTGCGCTTATGAACCATGCAAGCGCACAGGTGGTGTTTTATTCGCTGAGCCGCAAGTTTGTGCAGGAGAAGAAAGCCCCGCCCAAAGCCCAGGAGGTGATCTATTACAGCCTGGCAATTGGCCACCATTTGGGGGTGATCGACTGCCTGGAAGCCAAGCTGCAATGCCCGCTGAGCGCCTTTCACACCTGGGTCGCCCAACTGCCAGCAGGCGACGCGGCGCGGCGCAAACTGGAGGGCGTGGAACGCTTTGGTGAGATCTGCATCGACAGCAGCCACACCCATCTGCTGGCCACGGCGCTGAGCAAGGCAATGCCGCAGATGAGCCTTGAGCAACAAAGCTGGAGCCAGCGGCTGATCGCCCTGCTGCAATTGATTGAAAACGAACCCGCAATTTATCTGATGGTCAGGAGGCACGATGGTTAACGTATTGCTGTGCGTCGGCAACTGCATGATGGGCGACGACGGTGCCGGGCCGCTGCTGGCGGAGTTGTGCACCAAAACACCGCCCGCCGGTTGGACGGTGGTTGACGGTGGTGCCGCACCGGAAAACGACATCGGTTTTATCCGCGAACTGCGGCCCGAACGGCTGGTGATCGTCGATGCCACCGATATGGGGCTGGCTGCCGGGGAAACCCGCGCGATCGACGAAAATGAGATTGCCGAACTGTTCATCATGACTACCCACAATCTGCCGCTCAGTTTCCTGATCGATCAACTGCGCCCAAGCGTGCCGGACATTACCTTTATCGGTATTCAGCCGGAGGTGGTGGCGTTTTATTACCCGATTAGCTCAGCGGTGCAACAGGCGGTGGCAAGGCTGCACCAACGCCTGCATGACTGGCTGCCTGACGGCGGTTATCCACGACTGACGACGGCCTGACACCACATCGTCATTTATGTCGAACCGCTGTCGACAGCAGCATCATGCGATCGCTAATGCCTTGTTTTTATGAAATTTATCGACTTGGCATGTTTTATGTATAGCCAGAGGCAGAATTCCCCCTTTGCTCTCCCTGATGGGTTAACCAGGAGTTTTTGATGAACCGGTTCATTATCGCCGATCCGAAAAAGTGTATCGGCTGCCGCACCTGTGAAATTGCCTGCGTGGTAGCACACAGCGAAAACCAGGATGTTACCGCGATCAACGCCGCCAATTTTGCCCCACGCCTGCATGTGATTAAGGGCGTCAACGTCAGCACCGCCGTGCTGTGCCGCCAGTGCGAAGACGCGCCCTGCGCCAACGTCTGCCCGAACGGGGCCATCCGCCGCACCAACGGCATGGTGCTGGTGATGCAGGAACGCTGCATCGGTTGCAAAACCTGCGTGGTGGCCTGCCCCTACGGCGCGATGGAAGTGATCACCCGCCCGGTGATCCGCCAGAACGGTGCGGCAATCAGCGCCATCAGCGAGAAAGCCGAAGCGCATAAGTGCGATCTCTGCAACGGGCGCGCGAACGGCCCGGCCTGCATGGAAACCTGCCCAACCAACGCGCTGCACTGTGTAGACCGCAACATGCTGCAGGCCATGAACGCCGAGAAACGCCGCCGCGCTGCGCTCGACACTCTGTCATCCCTGTTTTAGGAATAGAATCGATGAAAAAAATCACAACCGTCTGCCCTTACTGCGGTGCAGGCTGCAAAATGAAACTGGTGGTGGATAACGGCAAAATTATCAGGGCAGAAGCCGCTGATGGCGCGACCAATCAGGGGGAACTGTGCCTGAAAGGCTATTACGGCTGGGACTTTCTCAACGATACCAAACTGCTGACGCCGCGCCTGACCCAGCCACTGATCCGCCGTGAAAAAGGCGGCAGATTTGAAGCCGTCAGTTGGGATGAAGCCATCAGTTACACCGCACAGCGGCTGAAAGCCATCAAGCAACAGCACGGCGCGCGCGCCATTATGCATACCGGTTCCTCACGCGGCACCGGTAATGAAACCAACTATGTGATGCAGAAATTTGCCCGTGCGGTGATCGGCAACAACAACGTCGACTGCTGCGCCCGCGTATGCCATGGCCCATCGGTAGCGGGTCTGCAAGCCACACTGGGTAACGGTGCGATGAGCAATTCGATAGGTGATATCGAAAACTCCAAATGCCTGCTGATCATCGGCTACAACTGCGCCGACTCGCACCCGATCGTTGCCCGCCGGGTGTTGAAAGCCAAAGAGAAAGGCGCGCAGATTATAGTGTGCGATCCGCGCCGCATTGAAACCGCACGCATTGCCGATCAGCACCTGCAGATCAAAAACGGCTGCAATATGGCGTTGATCAATGCCTTCGCGCACGTGCTGATCGAAGAGAATCTGTATGACCGCGATTACGTGGCCAAGTACACCGAAGGTTTCGACGTTTATCGCCAGCAGGTGGCCGATTACGCGCCGGAAGCGGTGGAACGCCTGACCGGCGTCAGCGCCCAGCAGATCCGCCAGGCGATGCGCACCTACGCCAGCGCCCCTTCCGCCACGGTGATGTGGGGCATGGGCGTCACCCAGTTCGGCCAGGCGGTGGATGTGGTGAAAGGTATCGCCAGCCTGGCGTTGCTGACCGGCAATCTGGGGCGCGCCAACGTCGGCGTTGGGCCGGTGCGTGGGCAGAATAACGTGCAAGGGGCCTGCGATATGGGCGTACTGCCTAATGAATTCCCCGGCTATCAGCCCGTGACCGACGCCGCGGTGCGCGCCAAGTTCGCCGCCGCCTGGGGCATTGATGCCGCACAGATGGACCCGGAGATCGGTTATCGCATTACCGAAATCCCGCACCTGGTGCATGATGGCAAAGTGAAAGCCTATTACATCATGGGGGAAGATCCGCTGCAGACCGAGGCCGATCTGAGCCTGGTGCGCAGCGCGTTTGCAGCGCTGGAGTTTGTGGTGGTGCAGGACATCTTTATGACCAAGACCGCCGAGCAGGCCGATGTGATCCTGCCCGCCACCTCCTGGGGCGAGCACGGCGGCGTGTTCTCCTGCGCCGATCGCGGTTTCCAGCGCTTTGAAAAAGCCATTGAGCCGCAATACAACGTCAAACGTGACTGGGAGATCATCAGCCTGCTGGCCACCGAACTGGGCTATCCGATGCATTACGACGATAACCAGCAGATCTGGGACGAAATGCGCGAGCTGTGCCCACTGTTTTACGGTGCCACCTACGAGAAAATGGGCGAGCTCGGCCACGTGCAATGGCCATGTACCACGCTGGACAGCCCCGGCACGCCCTATTTGTACCAGGGTAACCAGTTCACTACCCCCTCTGGCAAAGGCCAGTTATTTGCTACCGCCTGGCGCCCGCCGGCGGAGATCCCAGATGCCAGCTACCCGCTGGTGCTCTGTACCGTGCGTGAGGTGGGCCACTACTCCTGCCGCTCCATGACCGGTAATTGTGCCGCGCTGCAAACGCTGGCGGATGAACCGGGCTGGGTGCAGATCAATCCGCAAGACGCCACCGCACTGGGGATCGCCGATCGACAGTTGGTGTGGGTGGCTTCACGCCGTGGCAAAGTGATTAGCCGCGCCAACCATAACGAGCGCATCAATCTGGGGGCGGTGTATATGACCTATCAATGGTGGATCGGCGCCTGTAACGAACTGACGCAGGAGAACCTGGATCCGATCGCTAAAACGCCAGAAACCAAATACTGCGCGGTGAAACTGGAGGCGATCGCCGATCAGAACTGGGCAGAAAACTACGCCCAACAAAGCTACAGCGACATGAAAGCCCGGCTGCGCAGCGCGGTGGAAGATGTGATGTAACCGCCTGGAGCGCCACACCTTCGGGGATAGTATGGTGCCGGAGGCTTCCCCGATTTTTTCTGCAAATTTTGACAGGACGTAAGATGATTAACCGTGCATTTTCCCAAACTGACCATCACCGCGATCGCTTTAGCGATCGGTGGGCTGGAAGGTTTGGGGCTGCTGACCGACACGCTGGGGTTACAAGGCGGCCTCTGGCGCGGCGTGGCCATGCTCAGCCAGCATATGAGCAGCGTCGGATACGCCGCCGTTGTGCTGCTTGTGTTGTTCTGGGCGCTGTCGGCGCTGAATTACCGCCGCAAGAATTATGATGCTTTGATACCGTCAGGCCACCAATAACCCCAACAGCGCCCCACCTGCCAGGATCCACAGCGGGTGGAGGCGCTTTTGCATCCCCAATAGCGTGGCCAGCAGGGTCAGCAGCGCTAGCCGCCAGTTGGTGACCGAAGCTTCGGTGATCAAGATACCGCTGGCGACAACCAGCCCAACCGTTACCGGCACCAGCCCCGCCTGCACTTTCTGCCGCCATGGCCGGTCCTTGAAGCGCTTCCAGGCCTTCATCACCAGCACCGTCAACAGGGAAGAAGGAACAAAATTAGCAACGGCGGACACCAGCAGCCCACCCCAACCCGCCACGTGCCAGCCAATCAGCGGTACGATCATCATATTCGGCCCCGGAGCGGCCTGCGCCATGGCGAATAGCGCACTGAATTCCTGTGCCGTCATCCAATGATGCACATCCACCACCTGCCGCTGCATCTCCGGCAAAATGGTAAAGCCGCCGCCCAGTGCCATCAGGGAAAGCTGGCCAAAAATGATCGCTAATGAGATGAATATCGCCATTATATAGACTTCCTCCACGCCAACAGGATACTCAGTGCGGCCAGCGCCAGCATGGTGGGCAAAAGCGGTAAATGCAGCCAGGCGATCGCTCCCAGGCAAATGGCAACCACCGCGAGCGCCAGCCATTTTCTCCACAGCGGTAACAGCATTTTTATGCCGGTAGAAAGCAGCAATCCCGCCGCTGCTGCGGCCAATCCGGCAAAAACGTGCTGCACATGGGGCTCGTTCTGGAAACGGGTATACATCACACCCAGGCCGATGACGATCGCGGTGGGAGCGCAGATCAGGCCCAGCAAAGCACAAAGAGCACCACGCAGCCCGCGAAACTCCATGCCTACCGCCACGGAAAGGTTGATCACATTGCCGCCGGGCAGAAACTGACACAAGCCTAATAACTCGGTGAACTGAGCCCCGGTCAGCCAACGTTTTTTCTCAACCAACATGCTGCGTGCCAGTGGCAGTACCCCGCCAAAGCCGGTCAGGCCGAGCAGCAAAAAACCGAGAAACAGTTGGGTATTATCGGGAGGGGCAGTGACTTCAGTGTGGGTGGCGCTAGAGTCTGTCATGAGGTTTCCATCTCACCGTGTTGATTATGCGCATAATGCACGCTGCCATGCCGTGATGTCTAATGCATTAAAGGCGTCGCCGATAGCTGCCCCTTTCCCATTGATATCACTGGTGGGTGAGCGCATTTGTTGATATAAAATTTACACTTGCCGCACTGTATTATCACCGACAGTCACCTCTTCTCTCCATCCACTTAAAAGGGATCTTTATGAAGCATTCTGTTCGCCGCACGTTGTTAGCCATCGCCCTGGCCTGTGCCAGCGTCGGGCCGCAGATCAGCGCTGCCAGTGCGCCAGCACAGCAGCAAACCCAGGTTCCCGGTTACTATCGCATGATGCTGGGTAACATGGAGGTCACGGCGCTGTACGATGGCTACACCAACCTGCAAACCAAGTTATTCCACAACATCAGCGAACCCGATATGCAAAAGCTGCTGGCACGCATGTTTGTCGACAGCACTTCGGGCATTCAAACGGCGGTTAACGCTTTCTTGGTGAATACCGGGACGAATCTGGTTCTGGTCGATGCCGGGACCGCACAGTGCTTCGGCCCGACGCTGGGGGCAATTCAGAGCAATTTGCGCGCCGCTGGTTATCAGCCTGAGCAGGTTGATACCGTATTGCTGACCCACCTGCACCCGGATCACGCATGCGGCATCAACGATCAGGGCAAAGCGGCCTTCCCTAACGCCACCCTGTATGTCGCCAAAGCGGAAGCGGACTACTGGCTGAGCAAGGAGATCGCACAAAAGGCACCGCAAGCGGCCCAACCGATGTTCAAGCTGTCGCAAGAGGCCGTTGCCCCTTATGAAGCTCAAGGGCGGCTGAAGCGCTATGCCCCTGGCGATACCCTGCTCCCCGGAGTCGAAGTGGTATCAACGCCAGGCCATACGCCAGGGCACACCGCGTATCTGTTCAGCTCAGCAGGGCAAAACTTGTTGTTATGGGGCGATATTGTGCATAGCCATTCGCTGCAGTTTGCTCAACCAAAAGTCTCGCTGGAGTTCGATACCGACAGCAAACAAGCCATTGCCACACGCCTGAAGGTTTTTGCCGACGCCGCCAAAAAACAGCTGTGGGTCGGTGGTGCACACTTGCCATTCCCAGGGCTGGGCCATGTGCGTGCCGAGAAATCGGGTTATGTCTGGGTCCCCATTGAATATGCGCCGGTAGCCAGTAAAAAATCCTGATGCCACGTTTGCCAGCACCTGCATTTTGCGGATGCTGGCTGTTAACCCTCCGCAGAGAAAACCACTATGTCATCTGTTGTAACACTGCGCTCGCCGCCGATCGATGTCATCACCATTCAGTCACAGGTGATCTACGGCAGCGTAGGGAATGCCATTGCCTATCGTACATTGCTGAAGAAAAACCTTGAAGTGCTGCAGGTGCCAAGCGTGCTGTTTGGCTGCCCGCCTTATTATGGCGCGCCTCACGGCGGGACGATCGCCAGCGAGTGGTTCAGCGGCTTTCTGGAAGATTTGATCGCCCGCGATGTCGTTCGCCACGCTCGGGCGGTGATTATCGGTTATCTGGGGAATGCGGAGCAGTGCGATATCTTGGCTACCTGGCTGCCGCGCGTTATCGCCATCAACCCAGAGATTAGAATTTATATCGATCCGGTGATGGGCGATTACGGCGAAGGAGTCTATGTCGATAAACAGCTCGTCGACAGCTATCGCTCGGCTTTTCTGCGGTTGGCGCATGGCGTGACACCGAACGGATTCGAACTGGAGCAACTGGGCGATCGGCCGTTAACCACCCGGGAACAAAGCGTGCGGGCCGCGCAGGCCTTGCTGCAGGGCAATACCGAGTGGGTATTGGTCACTAGCGCTCCCGGCGTGGCCAACAATGCCAATGAGGTGGGTCTGTTATTGGTGACCAAAAGCGATGCCCAGAGTTTTACCCATGCCAAAATCGCCTCAGCCGTGAAAGGCACTGGGGATATGTTCACCGCCCTGCTGGTCAGCCATCTGCTGCACGGTAAACCGCTCAGCGACGCCGTTGTGGCCACCGGTCATGAAGTCTGTGCGGTTTTGACAGATACGGCGCAACATAGCTGGCAGGAAATTGGCAGCCTGCAGGCGCTGGTGTAACGCACAAAGCCGTTTCTTGCTCTTGCTGAAGTCCAGCGCGAAGGCAAACACTGCGCTCTGAATTTGCGTAATCCCCCAAATCTCACCGCGCTTTGTTCAACACTCGTGCTGGTTGTCTCGTCAAATCTCCCAACGCTGCCACACCTGAGGAAGCAGCCGGGCAAAACGGGCCGCCCAGGCTTTTTGCCCTGGCGCATCGGCGATTAAATCCTGGCGGATTTCAATACCCACATACGGCAATGCCCTGCGTTCCGCATGTACCGGCAGCGTATAATCCGTAGCATCGGTCATGGCATAAGGCTGGTTAATGCCCACCTGCAGATCCCCTTCCTCACGCAGCAACTCCGCTAGCAGTAAGGCAAATTTGGGCTGGCGGTTAAATAGCAACCCCACCTGCCACGGGCGCACCTCGCCTTTGAAAACCGGGGTAAAACTGTGCATGGCAATCACCGCACAGGGCCGATCTTGCGCCAGACGGGTGTTCAAGGTGTGCGCGATCGCCTGATGGTAAGGCTGGAAAATCTCCTGCTCGCGCGCCCCCATTTCAGCCGCCGTGATGCCGTGGTTACCAGGAATAGAGGTCAACTCAGAGATTAGCGGAATGGAAGTCACTCCCCCCGGGGTACGGTTGCAGTCGATCACCAACCGTGAGTAATGCTGATGAATCAGCGTGGCATCAAGATGCTGGCCCAGGTGCTGTGAAACATTAAGCGCACCAATATCCCAACCAATGTGACGATCGATCTCACCGCTGGCCAAGCCGAGATCGCCCAAACGCTGTGGGATCGCCTGCCCGGCGTGATCGCACAATAACAAAAATGGAGATATGCCCTGCGGCCGCTCAACGGCCACCGCCGCAGGCTCATGCGCCGCCAGTAAACTGGGGGGATAAGGGTGAAACATCATGTGCTCCAACGGAATAAAACCCTCATCCTAGCGATCCTAATACCCGGTAGCAATTCAGACTTGAGTTATCGATCCTGGTGTCCGAAATCCGCCATCGCTTTGCGTTTTTTCGTGCAATAATCTGCACCTCAAACGTGAGGAGTGAACTACATGCAGACTTTTTTTATTGATCGTATGCCGACGCCGGTCGGTGAACTGGTGTTGATCGGTGATGAGCAAGGCCGCATGCGCGCTCTGGACTGGACCGATCATGAAGCACGCCTGATGAAGTTGCTGAACACCCACTATCGCGCCGATCGCTTCACGTTGCAGGAACAAGCAAACCCCGGCGGCCTGACCGAGCTGATGCAACGCTATTTTGCCGGTGAGTTGGCGGTGATTGACCGTATCCCGGTGATGACCGCCGGAACCGAGTTCCAGCGCACCGTGTGGCAGCAACTGCGCCAGATCCCCTGTGGCGAGATTATTACCTATGGCGATTTGGCAAAACGCATTGGCCGCCCGACCGCATCACGCGCGGTGGGCATGGCCAATGGCTCTAACCCGATCAGCATTGTGGTGCCCTGCCACCGGGTGATTGGCGCACAAGGCGCGCTCACCGGCTACGCCGGCGGCGTGCAACGCAAACAGTGGCTGCTCAAGCATGAAGGCTATCTGCCAAAGGATCTGATCTAATCGGCTAATAGGGCCTGCGCGCATTCTTCGTCGGTAACCAGGCCGTTGATCCAGCGGCCCAGCAAGGCCGCGCGGATGGCGCGATGTTTTTCCGCACCACCGGCCAGGGCGATCACCGGTTTTTCTGGCTGCTGCCGCAGGTTGACGCTGGTCAAGCGCTGATCCAGCTCGCTGGCCACGCGCCGCCCTGCGCTGTCGATAAAATGCCCCAGCATTTCGGCCACCGCGTTCGCGGCGGATAAACGTTCTACCTCCTCCGCCGAGATAAACCCATCTTTGTGCAACGGGCACTGATACTCAATGGTGCCGATACCGATAAAGGTGACGTCGGCCTGGCTAGCCTTCTCGTTCACCGTGCGGTAAATGCGGTGGTTACACCATAGGGTACGATCCTGTTCGCTGTCGGCAAACAGCGGCGCAGGCAGAATAAAGTAACGTCCCTGGGTTTTTTCCGCCATCCACAGCGGAACGTCGTAGCGCGTACAGGAACCATCGGCAGCAATCGCCCCGATCAGTGATACACAACTGTGCTGTGGCCGTTCAAAATCGGGCAATTCATCAATTGCCGCCTTCAGGCTGCGGCCAGAACCGACGCCAATGATCAGCGGTTGTTCATCACGGATAAACTGCGCCATCACTTCGGCACCGGCTACCGCCACCGCCCGGTTCAACCCTGCGCTTTCCATCCCTTGGCTCGGCACCACCTGGCACAGACTCAGCCCATAGCGTTCACTCAGGCGGGCAGAGAGTTCCATACAGCGGCCTACCGGATGCGAGATATTCACGCTGATCAGGCCGCTGTCTATCGCCAGCGCCACCAAGCGTTGCGCCACCTGGCGCGATACGCCGAGCGCCTCGGCAATCTCATGTTGGGTCTGCCCAGCCACGTAATACATCCAGGCGGCACGCGCGGCCTGGTCTAGTTTCTTATCGTGTCGATTCATTTCGCCATTCTGCCTTCTCACGCTGATGCACCATTTTACCGGCATTCCCCCTTCCCTATGCCATCGATTTGCACTTTTGTGAGCTAAAGCCCATTTAAAGGGCAAAAGTTTAATTAGTCTATCGCCAACGATAGAGCAAATGCCCAGTAAAAGGGCCGATGCTCAAAAATACCTTTAACGGAGAACATCATGAGCACATCCTTGAACGCTTCCCGCGCCGTTTGGCTGCACATCGGTGCAGGCTCTTTTCACCGTGCTCATCAGGCATGGTATCTGCACCGCCTGATTGCCAAGGGGGATACGCACTGGTCGATTGCCTTAGCCAATATCCGCGACGACGCCACGCCACTGCTTGATGCGCTGGCGGAGCAAAACGGCCAATACGTGCTGGAAACCGTGACTCCGCAAGGAGAACGCCAGTACGAAACCATCACCTCCATTCGTAAAGTGATCCCTTGGGATAACGAGCTGGCGGCGTTGATGGCCGAAGGGGCACGCCCAGAAACCCGCGTGATCTCTTTCACCGTGACCGAAGGGGGTTACTATCTGGATAACCAGTTCAATCTAGATCAAGGCAATGCCGATATTCAGGCGGATCTGCTGGGCGGTTGCCGCACCATTTATGGCACCATCGCCCAACTGTTGGCATACAGAAAACAGCTTAATGGTGACCCTGTCACGTTATTGAACTGCGATAACCTGCGGCATAACGGCGAACGTTTCCGCCATGGTCTGATGCAGTTCCTGCAATTGCGCCAGGAAACGGCGCTGATCGGCTGGATTGAAAGCCACACCCGTTGCCCGAATACCATGGTTGACCGCATTACGCCGCGCCCTTCTCCAGACGTTGCTCAACGCGTGGCGCAGGCCACCGGCTTTCAGGACCGTGCACCGGTGATGGGCGAAGCCTTTATCCAGTGGGTGATCGAAGATGATTTCATTGCCGGGCGCCCGGCGCTGGAAGAGGTGGGCGTCGAGCTGGTTGAATCGGTCTTGCCGTATGAAGAAGCCAAAATCCGCATTCTCAATGCCAGCCACAGTTGCATTGCCTGGGCGGGCACGCTGATCGGCCAACGTTTTATCCACGAAAGCACCGGAACACCTGCGATCTGCCAGTTGGCTTACGACTATGTAACGCAGAATGTGATCCCGTCGCTAACACCAAGCCCGCTTGACTTGGCGGCGTACCGTGACGTGGTGTTGGAGCGCTTCAGTAATCCTCACATTCGCGATACCAACCAGCGCGTGGCCGCTGACGGTTTCTCCAAAATCCCCGGTTTTATCACCCCCACGTTGCAAGAGTGCTATCAACGCGGCCAGGTGCCAGCGGCCACCGCCATGCTGCCCGCGCTGTTTTTTGTCTTTATGCAGCGCTGGCACCAACACAATCTGCCTTATGACTATCAGGACGGCATTCTGGACGCCGCCGCCGTGCGCCAGATGTTCAACAGTGCCGATCCGGTGGCCGTGTTTGCCGCCGATGAAAAACTGTTCAGCACTCTGGCCCACAGTGCACCGTTTGCCCAGTTGCTGCGCCAGTCGATCGACAAGGTTAACCATTGGCTGGCGCATTAACGGGAGCGGATCATGTATTTAGGACTCGATTTAGGCACTTCAGAAATCAAAGCCGTGGTGATCGATGACAGCGGCAGCCTTGTCGCCAGCGCCGGAGAGGCGCTGGACGTACAGCGCCCGCATCCACACTGGGCAGAGCAGGATCCCGCCGACTGGTGGCGGGCTACGCAAACAGTGGTTGCCCGCCTGCGCAGCAAAATACCGCAACAGTGGCCGCTGATCCGCTCGCTGGGCCTCTCCGGCCAGATGCACGGCGCAGTGCTGCTTAACCGTGATAATCAGGTATTACGCCCAGCCATTTTGTGGAACGACACCCGCAGCGCAGAGCAGTGCCAACAGCTGACGCAAAGTGCGCCGGAACTGCACCAGATTGCCGGTAATCTCGCCATGCCTGGCTTTACCGCCCCCAAGTTACTTTGGGTGGCGCGCCATGAGCCGGAGATCTTCGCGCAGACCGCGACCGTGCTGCTGCCGAAAGATTTCCTACGCTGGATGATGAGCGGTGACAAGGTGTCTGATATGTCGGACGCGGCCGGAACGCTGTGGCTTGATGTGGCTAAGCGGGACTGGTCGGATAGCCTGCTCGCCGCCTGCGGCCTGACGCGCGATCATATGCCGCGTTTGGTCGAAGGCAGCGAAACCTCCGGCCAATTGAAAGGGGATATCGCCCGCGCCTGGGGGTTAAGTGACAATGTCACCATTGCCGGTGGTGGCGGCGATAACGCAGCCAGTGCGGTGGGCATCGGTGCGGTCAACCCTGGTGATGCGTTTATCTCTTTAGGCACCTCCGGCGTGCTGTTTGCGGTGAACGATCGTTTCCGCCCAAACCCGCAATCGGCGGTTCATGCCTTCTGCCACGCCCTGCCCGATCGCTGGCATCAGATGAGCGTGATGCTCACCGCCGCCAGCGCCTTGCGCTGGTTCTGCCAACTGGTGGGCAGCAATGAAACCACGCTGCTGGCCGAAATCGCTCAGATGAATCAGGCCGAACAGCGGCTCGCCCCGGTCTTCCTGCCGTATCTTTCCGGCGAACGTACCCCGCATAACGATCCCTTGGCCCAGGGCGCTTTTCATGGCTTAACCCATGCCCATCAGCGGGCAGCAATGGGCTATGCCGTCTTGGAAGGTGTGGCCTTGGGAATGGCCGATGGGCTGGCGGTGCTGTTACAGGCGGGAACACGACTGGAGCAGTGTTCGCTGATCGGCGGTGGCGCCCGTAGTGAACATTGGGCGCAGTTGATGGCCGATGTGCTCGATCTGCCGGTGGTTACCCATAAGGACGGCACGGCCGGTGGCGCGTTGGGGGCGGCACGTTTGGGCTGGCTGGCCACGGGCGGCAGCGTGGCTCAGGTTTGTCACAAGCCGGCCATCGAGCGCAGCTTCCAGCCCAACGCTGAACGCCAGCCGATGCTGAGTGAACGACTGGCCGTTTACCGCCAACTGTATCAACAACAGTTGGCACTGCGCCGGGTATAAACCGGTGCAGTAAATAATAAAAAAACCTGTTCCCTTACACCTACGTTGGAGTTTGCTATGCAACAAACGCACAAGCACTGGTTCGGGCTGCCGATGAACCTGTTCTGGGGCTATATCGCCATTGCCGTTTTCATGAGCGGCGATGGTTTTGAGATGGCCTTTCTGTCAAAACACATTACCGATATGGGATTCTCACCGGCGCAGTCAGCGCTGGTGTTCACCGTCTATGGCCTGGCCGCCGCGCTGGCTGCCTGGAGTTCTGGCGTGGTGGCGGAAATCATCACTCCGCAAAAAGCGATGCGTATCGGTTTTATCCTGTGGGTGGTGATGCATGCGCTGTTTATGCTGTTCGGCCTGGGGATGAAAAATTACCCGCTGATGCTGTTGTTCTACGGCATTCGTGGCCTGGCTTATCCGTTATTCATCTATTCCTTTGTTATGCTGGTGGTGCAGAATGTGCCAAAACAGCAGCTCTCTTCGGCTATGGGCTGGTTCTGGGCGATGTATTCCATCGGTATCGGTTGTGTAGGCAGCTATCTGCCCAGCTTCACCATTCCGCTGATCGGTGAAACCGGCACGCTGTGGTTTGCCATTGTCTGGGTGGCAGCCGGTGGGCTGATGGCGTTAGCTCTGCTGCGCAACGTTGGCCAAGCCAGCAGCAAGGCGGATTTGACGCCAAAAGAGAAACTGAAGGAACTTTCCCGCGCGGTGACCATTCTATTCACCAACCGCAATATTTTCCTCGCCTGCCTGATCCGCATCATTAATACGCTGTCGCTGTTTGGCTTTGCGGTGATCATGCCGATGCTGTTTGTCGGCCGTTTGGGTTTCACTATGTCTGAATGGCTGCAGATCTGGGCGGTGTTCTTCTTCGTCACCATTTTTACCAACATCATGTGGGGCATTCTGGGGGAAAAAATCGGCTGGATGCGGCAAGTGCGCTGGTTTGGCTGCATTGGTTGCGCTATTTCCAGCCTGGCGTTCTACTACCTGCCGGTCTATTTCGGCCACAACTTCTGGGCGGCGCTGATCCCAGCGGTGATGCTGGGGATCACCGTGGCGGCTTTTGTGCCGATGACGGCGGTGTTCCCGGTATTGGAACCGAACCACAAAGGTGCGGCCATTTCTATCTATAACCTGTCCGCCGGGCTGAGTAACTTTGCGGCCCCGGCTATTGCCTCTGTGATCCTGCCCTTCTTTGATATCGTTGGAGTGGTCTGGGTATATACCGGGCTGTATCTGGTGGCTGCAGGGCTGACGCTGGTGGTTAAAGTCGAACAGCCGGGCCACAACGCTGTAGCACCTTATCGCTTAAACAACGAAGTGTTGGCCAAAAATAGCGCCCAATAACTGAAAAGCCAGCCTGTGCGTCAGGCTGGTTTGTATTCAGCTCAATTTGTATTGAAATATTGACTGGCTACTTAACGTTATGATTACAATTCACCACTATCATTAAAAACTAATCATACGTATTCGGGCGTGGTAGTTAGATGAGTTCGTTATTTATCAACCAACAGCGGAAGCCAGCATGCGGGGGATTTATCAATAAACTATGAAACTTCAGTGAGCTATAGAATAATCGGCGGATCGGCCGTTTAAAATTCGCACACAATACCCTTAATCTTGTTATTGCTGCCCTTATCACCTGCCGCAAAAGATGTTAAAATTGACTCATATCAATTATTGCATGAGCGTAATCTATGATCCCGGAAAAACGCGTGATTCGTCGTATCCAATCTGGTGGTTGTGCGATCCATTGCCAAGACTGCAGCATCAGCCAACTGTGTATCCCTTTTACCCTCAATACGCACGAGTTAGATCAACTCGACAATATTATCGAAAGGAAAAAACCGATCCAGAAAGGCCAGACGCTGTTCAAAGCCGGGGACGAGCTGAAGTCCCTGTACGCAATCCGTTCCGGGACCATCAAGAGTTACACTATCACCGAACAGGGTGATGAGCAGATTACCGGCTTCCATCTGGCGGGCGATCTGGTAGGGTTTGACGCCATTGGTGGCATGAAACACCCGAGCTTTGCGCAAGCCCTGGAAACCTCGATGGTGTGTGAAATCCCGTTTGAAACGCTGGACGATCTTTCAGGCAAGATGCCTAATCTGCGCCAGCAGATCATGCGTTTGATGAGTGGCGAAATTAAAGGCGATCAGGACATGATCCTGCTGCTGTCAAAGAAGAATGCGGAAGAGCGCCTGGCTGCCTTTGTTTACAACCTGTCACGCCGCTTTGCCGAGCGCGGTTTCTCACCGCGTGAATTCCGTCTGACCATGACGCGGGGTGATATCGGTAACTATCTTGGCCTGACGGTTGAAACCATCAGCCGCCTGCTGGGGCGCTTCCAGAAAAGCGCCATCCTCAGCGTCAAAGGCAAATACATCACCATCGAAAACGTCGATGCGCTGTCACAGCTGGCCGGTACGTCACAGATTAATGTTTCCGTCAGTGCCTGATCACCTCGCGGGCCAATAATTTCAATTAATTATTGGCCCATCGCGTCTCTCCTCTGTCCTGTTTTTCAATGTTGAGTTACTCTTGTAATTGGACAGGCTGTTGTTCTACAGCTGTAAGGAGGCCCTATGGCGAAGTATCAGAATCTTCTGGTGGCTATTGACCCCAATCAGGACGATCAACCGGCGCTTCGCCGGGCGGTGTACCTGGTAAAACGGAACGGCGGGCGCATCAAAGCCTTCCTTCCTATCTATGACTTCTCTTACGAAATGACCACCCTGCTTTCACCGGATGAACGCACCGCCATGCGGCAGGGGGTGATCAGCCAACGCGCAGCGTGGATTAAAGAGCAATGCCGTTTTTACCTTGAAGACGGCGTCCCGATTGAAATTAAAGTGGTCTGGCACAATCGCCCTTACGAGGCCATTATTCAGGAAGTGCTGAGCGGCAATCACGATTTGCTGCTAAAAATGGCTCACCAGCACGATCGGCTGGAATCACTGATTTTTACCCCCACCGATTGGCATCTGCTACGAAAATGCCCTTGCCCGGTCTGGATGGTGAAAGACCAGCCTTGGCCAGAAGGCGGCAAAGCCTTGGTCGCCGTCAACCTCTCCAGTGAAGAACCCTATCACGATCCGCTGAACGTCCGCTTGGTGCAGCAAGCTCTCGAACTGGCGCAAAACGTTAACCAGACTGAAGTCCACCTGGTGGGAGCCTATCCGGTTACCCCCATCAATATCGCCATCGAACTGCCGGATTTCGACCCGAGCGTGTATAACGATGCGATCCGCGGGCAGCATCTGATCGCCATGAAAGCACTAAGGCAGAAATTCCATATCAATGAAGAGTTTACCCACGTCGAAAAAGGCCTGCCGGAAGAAGTGATCCCGGATTTAGCCGAGCATCTGCAAGCCGGGGTGGTGGTCTTGGGTACGCTCGGCCGAACCGGGATTTCTGCCGCGTTTATCGGCAATACCGCAGAACACGTGATCGACCAACTGAAGTGCGATCTGTTAGTGCTGAAGCCTGATGACTTCAACTGCCCGATCGAGGTGGATGAAGATGATGAACATGACGACGAAGATTGAAACCGCAGGGCGTTGAGAGAAAAACAGGGCCGAAAAACCAATGCTGGTCAGTTAAGCGTAAAGCGACATAATCATGCATCATTTGCTGAAGGTGTTGCCCCCTCTCCCTGTGGGAGAGGGCCGGGGTGAGGGGCAAGTCGTGCGGTGCTCGTCCCCTCACCCTAACCCTCTCCCCAAGGGAGAGGGAACTGGTTAGCCTTCACTGCTCAGCATTAGCCGAAAGGCCCTGTTTGCTGGCTATAGCGTGAAAACTTACAGTTCAACCACGTCGAAGCGCACGTCCGGGTTGACGTCAGCATCGTAATCCACTTCTTCCAAGCCAAAACCGAACAGGCGCAGGAACTCCTGCTTGTAACCGGTGTAATCGGTCAGTTCGCTCAGGTTCTCAGAGGTGATGGATGGCCACAGATCGCGGCACGCCTGCTGCACGTCGTCGCGCAGTTCCCAGTCGTCCATACGGATACGGGCATGATCGTCCAAAGCCAGGTCGTCACCGTACAGGCGGGTACGCATCAGGCGATAAACCTGTTCCATACAGCCTTCGTGAATGCCCTTCTCTTTCATGATCTTGAAAGCCATGGAGATATACAGCGGCATCACCGGAATTGCCGAAGACGCCTGAGTCACTACCGATTTCAGCACCGCCACATGGGCTGTACCGCCTTTGGCTGCCAGATCGCCACGAATGGCGGTGGCGGCACGATCCAAATCTTCTTTAGCGCGGCCCAGGGTGCCATGCCAGTAGATTGGCCAGGTCAGATCGGTACCGATATAGGAGTAAGCCACGGATTTGGCGCCTTCGGCCAGTGCCCCGGCCTCTTCCAGCGCCGACATCCACAGTTCCCAATCCTGCCCGCCCATAACGGTGATGGTGTTCTGGATCTCTTCTTCCGTCGCCGGTTCAACGGTGGCGGTGATGATCTGGTCTTTATTGGTGTCGATCGCCGTGGTGGTATACACCTCGCCGATCGGCTTCAACGCAGAGCGCACGACTTCACCGGTATCCGGCATTTTGCGCACTGGCGACGCCAGCGAGTAAACCACCAGGTCGATCTGGCCCAGATCGGCTTTGATCAGCTCAATCACCTTGGCACGGCATTCGTTGGAGAAGGCATCACCGTTGATGCTCTTGGCATACAGCCCTTCTTCTTTGGCGATCTTGTCAAACGCGGCTGAGTTGTACCAACCCGCCGTCGCAGGTTTGCTTTCCGTGCCTGCTTTTTCAAAGAACACGCCGATGGTGGCGGCACCGCTGCCGAACGCGGTAGCAATACGGGAGGCCAGACCATAACCGGTGGAAGCCCCGATCACCAATACACGCTTAGGGCCATTGGCAATGGTGCCCTGCTTTTTGGTGTAGGCAATCTGACGACGAACATTGGCTTCGCAACCCACCGGATGAGTGGTGGTGCAGATAAAGCCGCGAACCTTAGGTTTGATAATCATAATGGGTCTAGGATCCGTTAAATGGATGAAATCGGCACATAAGATACCTCATTGCGCCCCTGTTTGGTGATCTGATGTGTTGAATTGCATAAACCTTGAACTGATTTATTCAATTAAGCACAAATATCATGGCCAATGCTGAAAATTTATCACTATTACGGCGAAAAAAAACACGAGCCGGAACTCGTGTTTTTACCTTGCGGTTCCCGATTACAGCGCGCGCAGGATCGCTTCCACGCTGGCGTTGGCATCGCCAAACAGCATCTGGGTGTTCTCTTTGAAGAACAGCGGGTTCTGCACACCGGCGTAACCGGTATTCATCGAGCGTTTGAACGCAATCACGTTTTGCGCTTTCCACACTTCCAGCACTGGCATACCGGCGATTGGGCTGCGTGGATCTTCCAACGCTGCCGGGTTCACCGTATCGTTAGCGCCGATCACCAGCACGGTGTCGGTATCAGGGAAATCTTCGTTGATTTCGTCCATCTCCAGCACCACGTCGTATGGCACTTTGGCTTCCGCCAGCAGCACGTTCATGTGGCCGGGTAAACGGCCCGCCACCGGGTGAATACCGAAACGCACCTTAATACCGCGAGCACGCAGCTTCTCGGTGATTTCCGCCACCGGATACTGCGCCTGCGCGACCGCCATGCCGTAACCCGGGGTGATGATCACTGACGTTGAGTTCTTCAACTGCTCAGCCACTTCTTCCGCCGTGGTTTCACGGTATTCGCCCATTTCTTCAGCATCACCGGTTGAAGAGCCGTCGGTACCAAAACCACCGGCGATCACGCTGATAAACGAACGGTTCATTGCTTTACACATGATGTAAGACAGGATCGCACCGGAAGAACCAACCAGCGCACCGGTCACGATCAGCAGATCGTTGCTCAGCATAAAACCTGCCGCCGCTGCGGCCCAACCCGAATAGGAGTTGAGCATTGACACCACTACCGGCATGTCGGCACCGCCGATCGACGCCACCAAGTGCCAACCGAAGCCGAGGGCGATAATCGTCATGATCAACAGCGCAAACACTTCCCAACCCACGCTGCTGGTACGCACAAACAGCACCATCAGCAGGAAAGAAACCACGATCGCCGCCAGATTCAGCTTGTGACGGTGTGGCAGCATCAGCGGCTTGGAAGAAATAATGCCGCGCAGCTTGCCGAACGCCACGATTGAACCGGTAAAGGTCACTGCACCAATGAAGATGCCGAGGAACACTTCGGTAAGATGGATATTTTCCATCACCGGATCCATTGGCGCGCCGTGATCCAGATAGCTATTGAAGCCCACCAGAACCGCCGCCAGCCCCACAAAGCTGTGCAGCACCGCCACCAGTTCTGGCATTTCGGTCATTTCGACCTTCTTCGCCAGATAGATACCGATCGAACCACCGATAATCATTGCGATAATGATCCAGCCCACGTTGCCGGAGTGCGGCCCGAGGATGGTGGCGATCAACGCAATCGCCATCCCGGCGACGCCAAACAGGTTCCCCTGCTTCGACGTTTCATGGCGCGAAAGACCGGCCAGGCTGAAAATAAACAGAATAGCGGCAACAATGTATGCAGCTGTAACTAATCCACCAGACATTTGCTACCCCTTAGTTTTTGCGGAACATTTTCAGCATGCGCTGAGTAACGGTGAATCCACCAAAAATGTTGATGCTGGCAATCAGCACGGCGATAAAGGAGAGGAAACTCACCCAACCGCCATGGCCAATCTGCAATAACGCACCGACCACAATAATCCCTGAGATCGCGTTAGTCACCGACATCAACGGGGTATGTAATGCATGGCTGACGTTCCAAACCACGTAGTAACCCACCACGCAGGCCAGCGCAAACACGGTAAAGTGTGACAGGAACTCTTTCGGTGCCGAGTTGGCAAACCAGCCAAACAGCACGATCGCCAGCGCGATCAGGCCGTATTTCACCCAAGGTGACGCTGGCTTTTTCTCTATTTTTTCTAGCGGAGCCGCCGCCTGAGCCTGCTTCGGCTGAGCGGAAACCTGGATTGGCGGTGCTGGCCAGGTCACTTCGCCTTCACGTACCACGGTCACACCGCGGATCACGGTGTCTTCGAAATCGATATCGATCTCGCCGTTCTTCTCTTTCGTCAACAGCTTCAGCAGGTTAACCAGGTTGGTACCGTAAAGCTGTGAAGATTGCGTCGGCAAACGGCTTGGCAGATCGGTATAACCGATGATTTTCACGCCGTTGTCGGTCATGGTGACCTGATCAGCCACGGTCAGCTCGCAGTTACCACCGGTTTGGGCTGCCAGATCGACAATCACGCTGCCCGGCTTCATGGAAGCGACCATCTCTTTGGTAATCAGCTTCGGTGCCGGTTTACCCGGGATCAGCGCGGTGGTGACAATGATGTCCACCTCTTCCGCCTGGGCGGCAAACAGCGCCATCTCGGCCTTGATAAAGGCTTCTGACATCACTTTGGCATAGCCGTCGCCGCTGCCCGCTTCTTCCTCAAAGTCCAGCTCGAGGAATTCTGCACCCATACTCTGCACTTGCTCTTTCACTTCCGGGCGGGTGTCGAAGGCGCGCACAATGGCCCCCATGCTGCCTGCGGCACCAATCGCCGCCAGGCCAGCCACGCCAGCACCGATAATCATCACTTTGGCCGGTGGCACCTTGCCCGCGGCGGTGATCTGGCCGGTGAAGAAACGCCCAAACTCGTGTGCGGCCTCAACGATGGCGCGATAGCCAGCGATGTTGGCCATCGAACTCAATGCATCCAGAGACTGCGCACGAGAAATACGCGGCACAGAATCCATCGCCATCGCGGTAACCTTGCGTGCCGCAAGTTTTGCCATCAGCTCCGGATTTTGCGCAGGCCAGATAAAGCTGACCAACGTGCTCCCTTCACGCATTAACGCGATTTCGTCCTCTTGTGGCGCGTTAACTTTCAGAATCAGATCCGACTGCCACACGTCCGTGGTATCGGTAATTGTCGCTCCTGCGGATTCATAAGCGACATCATCAAAGCTTGCCAATTTGCCCGCCCCGCTTTCGATCGCGACGGTAAAGCCCAGTTTCAGCAATTGCTCTACCGTTTTCGGCGTTGCTGCAACACGGGCTTCATTGGCCAACCGTTCTCTTGGTACACCAATACGCATAATGTTCCCTTCTCACCTGTCTTTGATGATGTTTATTTTCTTTCTACCCATAGCAATAGCACCGGTCAAACAAGGTTTTTTCTAGACTTGTTTACACACAAATTAAGGCGCCATCTATAACCTACTGAAAATATGATCGATGATCCATAATTGCTTACGCTTAGCGGTCAGTTTTTACATAAAAATTCACTTAAGGATATGACGAATCGCAATTTTGCGCGAAAAAGATGCGGCAATAGCTCTTTTCATCACAGTATTGTACAAGCCTTGCTCTCAGCCATTTCCTGCCAGCGGCGGCCTTAAAGCATAAAAGTTATAAAATTGTGAATAATTAACATTAATGAGATGAAGTGCTTTATTATTGAAACTTATATCGAATTGGCAATATAACCGGTAACAGGCTCTGACACGGATTTGTCTCAGAGCATCACATAAAATGCGGAGACATTTGCCGAGATGCCATGTCATAATCTGCGGCTGAATGACACTTATATAAACGTTAATGCGCTAGGCGAAAGGATTTTTTATGAAGCTGAAGACCACGATCATCGCATCAGCCTTGTTATCACTCACCGCGCTATCTGTGCATGCCGCGCAAGAGTTAACACCGGAAAGAGCAGCGGCTATCAAACCGTTTGATCGCATCACCATTACCGGCCGCTTTAATGCCATCTATGAAGCTGCCGATGCCGTATCACGCCGCGCAGATAAACTGGGCGCCGATGCCTTCTATATTCAAGACCTTAACAGCGGCAACAACGGCGGCAACTGGCGAGTCACCGCAGATCTTTACCATAAAGATGCGCCAGAGGTGAGCAAAGAGAAAAACTACCGTGTCTTTGATGGTGTGAACGAACTGCCAAAAGATGAAGCGTACCTGGTTGAGCCTTACGACACCGTCACCGTTAGCGGTTTCTTCCGCAGCCAGCCAGACATCAACGATGCTATCGCCAAAGAAGCGAAGAAAAAGGGTGCCGCTTCATTCTTTATCGTGCGCCAGGTTGACGCCAACCAGGGCGGCAACCAGTTTATTACCGCCTTCATTTATAAAGCCGATGCCCCTAAGCGTGTGGTTCAGAGCCCGGATGTGATCCCCGCCGATTCTGATGCTGGCCGTGCGGCGTTGGCCGCAGGTGGTGCAGAAGCCGCTAAAGTGGAGATTCCTGGGGTTGCTTCTTCAGGATCGCCGAGCCGTGAGATTGGCCGTTTCTTCGAAACGCAATCCTCTACCGGTGAGCGTTACACCGTCACACTGCCGAATGGTACCAAGATTCAGGAACTGAATAATGCCGCCGCCGCGCAAATGGTGCCGTTTGACTCTGTGACCTTCAACGGCCATTTCAGCAGCATGACTGAAGTTTCCAGCGAAGTGGCGAAACGTGCCGCAGAGAAAGGCGCCAAGTACTATCACGTGACGCGTCAATGGCAGAACAACAGCGGCGGCAACCTGACCGTCAGCGCCGATCTGTTCAAATAATTCTCAGCTTACGGTTCACCCGCGGGCAGCAATTAAGCTGCCCTCTTTTTTGCGGCCAAATCACCGCATTGAGTGAATAAGTTTTTATCCAACCCGCATAGTCAATCATTGCATCCGCCAATTTCTCTCCGTAAAATCTGCGCCAGTTTTTAGGGCTATCGCCTGTTTATGCAGTGATTATCATTACGTTATTGCAACCTAACGGCGCTCATACAGTTGTTTATTCCGCATCAGGATCTGTCATTGGAAAAGAAACTAGGTCTTACCGCGTTAACCGCTTTGGTGCTCAGTTCTATGCTGGGCGCTGGCGTCTTCAGTCTGCCGCAAAATATGGCCGCGGTGGCCAGCCCCGCCGCTTTGCTGCTTGGTTGGGCCATCACCGGCGTCGGCATACTGTTCCTGGCGTTTGCCATGCTGTTACTGACTCGCCTGCGCCCCGACCTTGACGGCGGAATTTTTACCTATGCCAAAGAGGGCTTCGGCGAGTTGGTCGGTTTTTGCTCCGCCTGGGGCTACTGGCTCTGTGCGGTGATCGCCAACGTTTCTTATCTGGTGATCGTGTTCGCCGCGCTGAGCATTTTTACCGATCGTAGCGGCACGGTGATTCTGGGCGACGGTAATACCTGGCAGGCGTTGATTGCCGAATCCGTGCTGCTGTGGATCGTACATGCGCTAGTGTTGCGCGGTGTGCAAACCGCCGCCAGCATCAATCTTGCTGCTACGCTGGCCAAGCTGATCCCACTCGGTTTATTTGCCGTGCTCGCCGCTATGGCATTCCGTATGGAGGTCTTCACGCTCGACTTCCACGGTATTGCACTCGGCACGCCGGTTTGGCAGCAGGTTAAAGACACCATGCTGATCACGCTCTGGGTGTTTATCGGTGTAGAAGGTGCAGTGGTGGTTTCTGCCCGCGCACGCGACAAGAAGGACGTTGGCCGTGCCACCCTGCTAGCGGTGCTTTCTGCGCTAGCGGTTTATCTGTTAGTTACCCTGCTCTCACTCGGTGTCGTGCCGCGCAGCGAACTGGCCGAAATGCGCAATCCGTCCATGGCAGTATTGATGGTGGATCTGATCGGCCCGTGGGGCAATGTGATCATTGCGACTGGCCTGATCGTTTCGGTTTGTGGCGCTTACCTGAGTTGGACCATCATGGCAGCAGAAGTGCCGCTGCTGGCCGCACAGCACGGCGCATTCCCTAAGCTGTTCCGTCAGCAGAACCAAAATCACGCCCCTTCAGCCTCGCTGTGGCTGACCAACGGCGCGGTGCAAATTGCCTTGGTTATCATCTGGCTGACCGGTAGCAACTATAACTCGCTGCTGACCATAGCTTCTGAAATGATTCTGGTGCCCTACTTCCTGGTGGGTGCCTTCCTGTTTCAAGTGGCCCGCAAGCGCCAGGACAAGCGGTTAATTTTTGCCGCTACCGGCGCCTGCCTGTATGGGATCTGGCTGCTATACGCCTCAGGCCCCATGCATCTGCTGATGTCAGTGCTGCTGTATGCGCCTGGGTTGCTGGTATTTATCTATGCACGTCGCGGGCATGAAGATGTAAAATTGCTGAGCACGCTGGAAAAAGGCAGTATTTTTCTGTTGCTGGCGGCAACGGTGCCAGCCGGCTGGTTTATGTTGCAGTAAATTAAGCGAAACCGGGTGGCTTCACCCGGTCAGTTTCCGGCAAGAGGCTGCGCGGTGATGGTAATGCGTTCCCCTACCTGAGTGACTAGCACCTGATTGGCGCACTTTTTTTCGATCGCCGCCAACTGTTCAGCATCCAGCGCATAAGGCAATTGAATATCAAACACCGCCAGTTGCTGCTGCCGGGCCAGATCGATCAAACGGATAATATTGATTTCATCGCTAAGCTGGGTGGAGACCACCTGTAAGGCCAGGGCTTTTAATTGTTCTTTGCGCGTTTGCGCTTCTGCCGCCTCTGACTTCAAGACCATGCCAAAAATCGGCATCACACCGTAAATGGCATCAATAAAGCGCCATTGTTTCTTGCAGGATGCGGACAGAAAATCCATATAATCGAGACAGACTCTCTCACCGTGCGCGTGATTATTCCTCATCCCCCTTTCCTCTCTGCTGATAGCCAGTGGGTAATACACCTGAAATGGATAATCGAAGGGAAGCTTTAACGGCTTTCTACCGTATAATGACATGATTCCCTCATGGTTTGCCAGCTTGCCCAGGAGCTTTACTTGATGGTACCTCACAATGCAGCCCCGGTGCTGATTACCGGCGGAGCGCGCCGGATTGGCCTCGCACTGGCCAAGTCATTTTTGCAGCGCAATATTCCGGTGATTATCGCCTATCGCAGCGACTATCCGGCATTGGCCGAATTAAAAGCACTGGGGGCAATTTGCCTGCAGAGTGACTTTTCGACACATGCGGGTATCTATCGGTTTGCCGAGCAGGTCACTGAGATCGCACCGAAACTGCGGGCGGTGATCCACAATGCCAGCGCCTGGTTGGCAGAATCCGCCGCCATGCCGCCAGAGCAGGTGATGGCCACCATGCTGCAGATCCATGTTTATACGCCGTACCTGTTAAATCAACTGCTGGAATCCTGCCTGCGAGGCCAAGGGCTAGCGGGGGCCGATATTATCCATCTTACTGATTACGTGGTGGAAAAAGGCAGTGACAAACACATCGCCTATGCCGCCAGTAAAGCCGCACTGGATAATATGACCCGCTCTTTTGCGCGCAAGCTGGCACCGGAAGTGAAAGTGAACGCCATCGCTCCGGCGCTGATTATGTTCAATCACGACGATGATGAAGCCTATCGCCGCCAGGCACTGGAAAAATCGCTGATGAAAATCGCCCCAGGCGAGGAAGAGGTGGTCAATCTGGTGGACTATCTGATGAGTAGCCGTTACGTTACCGGGCGCACCCATGGTGTCGATGGCGGGCGACCGCTACGTTGAATCATGGACATAGCGTAACGCCGAAGGGCGCGCTATGCTGAATGCCGTTTTTCTTATAAAACCACTCAAAATGACTAAAATTGTTTTTGTAGAAGACGACCCGGAAGTGGGCAAACTGATTGCCGCCTATCTGGGCAAGCACGATATTGACGTTATCATTGAGCCGCGTGGCGACACGGCGCAGGCCTGCATCGAGCGGGAGCAGCCAGATCTGGTGCTGCTGGATATTATGCTGCCCGGCAAAGATGGCATGACGCTGTGCCGCGATCTGCGCCCGGTTTATCCCGGCCCGATTGTCTTGCTCACCTCTCTCGACAGCGATATGAACCACATTCTGTCACTGGAGATGGGTGCCCATGACTATATTCTGAAGACCACGCCTCCTGCGGTTCTGCTGGCTCGCCTACGCTTACACCTGCGCCAACACGGTAACCAGCCGAAAGAAGAACCCACCCAGACGATCACCCAGCACAATGCGCTGCACTTCGACCTGTTGTGTATCGACCCGGTCAACCGCCAGGTGACCCTGGGGGAAGAGACGATCACCCTTTCCACTTCGGACTTCGATCTGCTGTGGGAATTGGCTACCCATGCCGGGCAGATCATGGATCGCGAAGCCCTATTGCAAAACCTGCGTGGCGTCAGCTATGACGGTATGGATCGCAGCATCGACGTAGCCATCTCACGCCTGCGCCGCAAACTGTATGACAATGCGCTGGAACCATTCCGCATCAAAACTGTGCGTAACAAGGGTTATCTGTTCGCCCCCAACGCCTGGGCATCGGTGCAGCAATGAGAAAACTTTTTGTTCAGTTCTTTTTGCTGCTGTTTGTCTGTTTTCTAGTAATGGCGATGCTGGTAGGCCTGGTTTACAAATTCACCGCCGAGCGCGCTGGCCGCCAGTCGATGGACGATCTGATGAAAAGCTCGCTGTACCTGATGCGCAGCGAACTGCGGGAAACCCCGCTCAAAGATTGGAACAAAACCATCGCCACGCTGGATTTAAACCTGTCATTCCAGCTGCATATAGAGCCACTGGGTAAGCAGAACCTGAGTGATGAGCTCACCAAACGGCTGCGGCTGGGGGAAATCATCGCCCTGGACGATCGCTATACCTTTATGCAACGCATTCCACGCAGCCACTATGTGTTGGTGGTTGGCCCGATCCCTTATCTGTTCTATCTGCACCAGATGCGGATCCTGGATTTGGCTTTGCTGATCTTTATCGGGATGTCGCTGGCTTTGCCGGTGTTCCTGTGGATGCGCCCGCACTGGCAAGACTTGCTGAAGTTGGAAAACGCCGCCCAGCGTCTGGGGGCGGGCCATCTTGACGAGCGCACTTACTTTGAACCCACCTCCAGCCTCAGCCGGCTCGGCGTCGCATTCAACCAGATGGCGGATAACATCAACACGCTGATTGCCAGCAAGAAGCAACTGATCGATGGTATCGCTCATGAACTGCGCACCCCGCTGGTTCGCCTGCGTTACCGCTTGGCGATGAGCGATAATCTCTCCGAAAGCGAACAGCAGGCGCTGAATCGTGATATCGGCCAGTTGGAATCACTGATTGACGAGTTGCTGACCTACGCGCGGCTGGATCGCCCGCAGGTGGCGCTGAATATCGAACCGATCGATTTACCTGGCTGGCTGAAAGATAAAGTGGCCGACATGCAGTTGATCCATCCTGAGCGGCAGATTGAGCTGAATATCCCGCACGTGGGTGATTTTGGCGGTGTCGATTTGCGGCTGATGGAACGGGTGCTGGACAACCTGGTCAACAATGCGCTGCGCTACTCGGAACAGAACCTGCGCGTCGGCCTGTGGTTTGATGGCGACGATGCCTGTCTGCAGGTGGAAGATGATGGCCCAGGTATCCCGCCAGACGAACGAGAGCGAGTTTTTGAACCCTTTGTGCGCCTCGATCCGAGCCGCGATCGCGCCACCGGCGGCTGCGGGCTGGGGCTGGCGATTGTTCATTCCATTGCGGTGGCCTATCAGGGCCATGTCTTTGTTGAAGCCAGTTCATTGGGCGGTGCCAGCTTCCGTTTCTGCTGGCCGGTCAAACAGCCCTTTGATTTAAAAACAGAATCGGTCTGAGGTTAACCGATTCGAGATCCCCATGCATTCGCCGCAGTGCGAAAAGCGGGACAGACATATGGAGTTAAATCATGACATCTGCACCTTCCTCATCGGCTTACGAAGATCTACGCACGTTATTCACCCGCCTTTCGCGGTTCGATCACCTTTCTGCCATCGGCGGTTGGGATATGCAAACCATGATGCCACCAGGTGGCAGCAAAGCTCGCTCCGCTGCGCTGGCCGAATTGAGCGTGTTGAAACACCAAATCCTGACGGCAGCGAAAACCGGCACCCTGCTGGAACAGGCGCAGCAAGAGTCCCTGAGCGATATTGATCGCGCCAACCTGCAGGAAATGCGGCGGCAGTACGATAACGCCGTGCTGGTGCCAGAATCGCTGGTTGAGGCCAAGTCGCTGGCAGGTGCTCGTTGTGAACATGCCTGGCGGGCACAGCGCCCGGCCAACGATTGGCTGGGTTTTAGCGATAACCTGCGTGAAGTGGTCAAGTTGACCCGCGAAGAAGCGCAAATTCGTGCACAAGCCGCCGGTGTCAGCCGTTACGATGCTCTGCTCAACCTGTATGAACCTGGTATGAGCAGCCGCGATCTGGATCGCATTTTTGGCGATCTAAAAACCTGGCTGCCGGATTTACTGCAAAAAGTGGTCGCCAAACAGGCAAATGAACCTTGTCTGATCCCACAGGGGCCGTTTGATCTTGAAAAACAGCGTCAACTCGGCCTGAGCGTGATGAAGCTGCTAGGTTTCAACTTCGACGGCGGCCGCGTTGACGTGAGCGTGCATCCATTCTGCGGCGGTGTGCCGGAAGATGTACGCATCACCACCCGTTACAACCAAAATGAGTTTCTTACCGCATTGCTCGGCATCGTGCACGAAACCGGCCATGCCCGTTATGAGCAAAACCTGCCGCGCGAGTGGCTCGGCCAGCCCGTTGCCCTAGCCCGTTCGACCGCCATTCATGAATCACAAAGCCTGCTGTTTGAAATGCAACTGGCACGCGGCGGCGATTTCCTGAAGATCCTGCGCCCGTTGGTCACCGCCCAGTTTGGTGAGCAAGCAGCCTTGGAAGAGAGCAATTTTATCCGCTTGAATCAACGCGTAAAACCCGGCCTAATCCGCGTTGACGCCGATGAAGTGAGCTATCCTGCCCATGTGATCCTGCGCTACGAAATCGAACAGGCATTGGTTGAAGGTGAGATTGAGGTAGAAGATATCCCCACGTTGTGGAACGAGAAAATGCACCACTATCTCGGGTTGGATACGGTAGGCAATTACCGCAATGGTTGTATGCAGGATATTCACTGGACCGATGGCGCTTTTGGTTACTTCCCCACCTACACTCTCGGTGCCATGTATGCCGCACAGCTATTCCAGCACGCGCGTAAAGCTCTGCCGAATCTGAGCGATGAGATTGCCGCGGGCGACTTAAGCCACCTGTTCCACTGGCTGCAGCAAAACATCTGGCAACACGGCAGCCGTTACCCGACCAATACGCTGATTGCCAACGCCACCGGTGAAACGCTGAATCCAGGTTATTTCCGCCAGCACCTGGAAAGCCGCTATCTGTAACCCCTTCCGGCACGGGTAATACCGTGCCTTTTCCGACTGTTAGACCGGCAGAAATACCAGAGAGCAGCCTCTTCCCGATAGCGTGGAAGCCGCAGAAGGTTGGGGTAATTATCCCTTATTGTATGTTGTAACTAAAATAGAAAATCAGTGGCCTGTACATTAGGTTACAAGCCGAAACCAATCACTCACGGAAAGTATTCCGCCCATTGCATAAGATTATTTCAACGGCCCCGCAGTGGGGTTGAAACATAAACAGTAATTTGAGGGATCCACGATGAAAAAAGTATTAGCTCTGATTGTTGCCGCTGCAATGGGTCTGTCTTCTGTCGCTTTCGCCGCGGATACTATGGCTCCAGCGGCTGGCGCAACCACCACTCAGGCGGCGCCGGCTAAAGCCACTCACGCGAAAAAACACCACGCGAAGAAAGCCACTGAGCAAAAAGCTCAGGCAGCCAAGAAACACCACAAAAAGGCACCTGTCCAGAAAGCCCAGGCGGCTAAAAAGCACCACAAAAAAGTAGCAACTCCAGCGGCTTGATAGCAAGGTGGCGTGAGGCACCCCTCACCTGTTCTGGCAAGATTTGCTCAACACCCGGTTCGCCGGGTGTTTTTCCATCGGGGGGTTGTCACTATGCTGCGTCGCTACTTGTTTGAGATCATCCTGGGCACCCTGATCGTTTGCGGATTCATCGCCGTCTTCTTTTATCTTTAATTTCCCATCACTTTTTGTCAGGAAATCAACGACTGACCATCCACGTGATAGCTAAATCAGTCTATAGTTAGCATTCATCATATTTATGGGAAATTTGTACTTGTCAGGCAATAAACCTATGCGCATACCCGTTTTGCTGTTGCTGTGTTCATTTCCACTGGCTTTACCCTGTTCCGCCCGCGCTGACAGCCCTTCTGAGGCATCTGGGGCAGAACAAACCCGCCTGTTCTTCGGCAAAGATGAACGCATCAAAGTAGCAGAAACCAGCGGTTGGCCATGGCAGGCGATTGGTCAAGTTGAAACCGCCAGCGGTAACCTGTGCACCGCCACGCTGATCTCGCCGCATTTGGCGCTCACTGCAGGCCACTGCGTACTGGCACCACCAGGGCATCTGGATAAAGCGGTAACCCTGCGGTTTATTTCCAACAGCAACGGTTGGCAATACCAGACGGATAATATTGAAACGCTGGTTGATCAGAAGCTGGGTAAAAAGCTCAAACCCGATGGTGATGGCTGGATCGTGCCTCCTGCGGCAGCCGCTTACGATTTTGCGCTGATTCGGCTGAAAGATCAGAGCGCTTTACCGATTAAACCGCTGCCACTGTGGCAAGGCGACAGCAAAGCATTAACTCAGGCCTTGAAGAAGACGAAGCGCCTGATTACTCAGGCGGGTTATCCGGAAGACCATTTAGATAATCTCTATGGTCACCAAGGCTGCAAAGTGACCGGCTGGGCACAAAAAGGCGTGTTGTCACACCAATGTGACACCTTACCAGGCGACAGCGGTTCCCCACTGTTACTGAAAACCGACGATGGCTGGCGATTGATTGCCATCCAGAGTTCGGCACCGGCAGCAGCAGATCGCTACCGGGCCGACAATCGGGCACTTTCCGTTACCGGCATTCGTGAAGCACTGAATACGTTGGCGGCAGGGGAATAGCCACTCCGCGCACCCTGGGCTTGCCTAGACCGCAACCGCTCGGCGGCGGTCTCTTCGCTACGCCGAAAGCTGCTCGATAGTTTGCAGAATACGCTTCTCCGAAATGGGATAAGGCGTGCCCAACTGCTGCGCAAACAGGCTAACGCGCAACTCTTCAATCATCCAACGCACGGCTTTCACTTCTTCATCCTGCTGGCGCTTCGGCGGCAGTTTGTTCAGCCACTGCTGCCAAGCCTGTTGTACCTGCTCCACCCGCCACATTTGCGCACGATCCCGCTGCGGATCGACGGCCAGTTTCTCCAAACGGCGTTCGATGGCCTGTAGATAGCGCAGGGTATCCGCGAGACGGTGAAAGCCGTTATTAGTGACAAACCCGCGGTAAATCAGGCCACCAAGCTGGGCTTTAATATCTGCAAGCGCCAACGCCAGCGAGATATCCACCCGGCCCTTCAGGCGTTTATTGATGTTAAACACCGTGGTCAGGATCTGTTCTACCTGCTTGGCCACGTCCACCACCGTGTCGTTCAACTCCGCACGCACCAACTCCTGCAGCCGGGCAAAGTTTTCTTCCTGCCACACCGGCCCACCGTGTTCGGCAATCAGCTTATCGATACCACATGAGATACAGTCATCGATCAGCTCCAACACTTTGCCATACGGGTTGAAATACAGCCCCAGCTTGGCCTTATTCGGCAGTTTTTCATGCAGATACTTGATGGGCGACGGAATATTCAGCAGCAGCAGACGGCGCGTTCCCTGCCACATGGCTTGCTGCTGTTCCTGCTCACTGTCGAACAGGCGGATCGCCACGCTGTCTTTCTCATCCACCAGTGCCGGATAAGCTTTGACGGAGTAACCGCCGCGCTTCTGCTCATAAAACTCGGGCAATTTGCCAAAGCTCCAGATATGCAGGTTGCTCTGCTCAATACCGTCGTCCGCCACCGCCGACAGCGTTTCCTGCACCTGCTCTTTCAGTTGCAGTTTCAGCGCCATCAGGTCTTTACCTTCACGCAGCGCTTTGTGTTTCTCGCCCACCACGCGGAAAGTCATTTTAAGATGATCGGGCACCTGATCCCATTGCCAATCATCACGTGACACCGTCACGCCGGTCATACGCCGTAACTCGCGTTCCAGTGAATCCAGCAGCGGCATTTGCAACGGCGTAGCACGCCCCAGGAATGCCTCGGCGTAGTTAGGTGCCGGCACGAAATTGCGCCGCACCGGCTTCGGCAACGATTTGATCAGTGCAATGATCAGTTCGCGGCGAATACCGGGGATCTGCCACTCAAAACCGGCCGCCTCCACCTGATTGAGGATCGGCAACGGAATATGCACCGTCACCCCATCCGCATCGGTACCCGGCTCAAACTGGTAAGTCAGGCGCAGCTTAAGGTCGCCCTGATACCAGGTGTTCGGATAATCCAGCGCGCTGACCTTATTGGCACCATCCTTGATCAACATCGCTTTTTCGAAGTTGAGCAGATCTGGTGTTTGCTTGGCTGCGGTTTTCCACCAGTGATCGAAATGGCGCCCGGAGACCACGTCGCTAGGAATACGCTGGTCATAGAAACTGAACAGCGTTTCATCATCCACCAGAATGTCGCGGCGGCGTGATTTATGCTCCAACTCTTCCACTTCGGCACGCAACTTCAGGTTGGCAGCAAAGAAGGCGTGACGCGTCTGCCAATCCCCCTCCACCAGCGCATGGCGGATAAACAACTCACGGCACAACAGCGGATCAATGGTGCTGTAATTCACCGCGCGCGCCGCGACGATCGGCAAACCGAACAGCGTAACTTTTTCGCTGGCCATCACCGCCCCTTGGGATTTCGACCAGTGCGGTTCGCTGTAATGGTGTTTCACCAAGTGCTGCGCCAGCGGTTCGATCCATTCCGGTTCAATCCGCGCGGCAATGCGCCCCCACAGGCGACTGGTTTCCACCAGTTCGGCCACGATTGCCCACTTCGGCGGTTTCTTGAATAAGCCCGAACCGGGGAAAATGGCGAAACGGGCGTTGCGCGCACCGGTAAACTCTTGCTTGTCGGCATCTTTCTGCCCGACGTGCGACAGTAAGCCCGTCAGCAGTGCGGTATGTATGCTGCGGAAGTCCGAAGGTACGCTGTTGACCGGCAGGCCCAGTTCCTTAACCACCTGGCGCAGTTGGGTGTAGATATCCTGCCATTCGCGCACGCGCAGATAGTTAAGGAAATCATTGCGGCACAGGCGGCGGAACTGGCTAGAGGAGTGCTCTTTCTGCTGCTCCTTCAGGTAATCCCACAGATTGACGAACGCCATGAAATCGGAGTCTTTATCGGCGAAACGGCGGTGTTTTTCATCTGACGCCTGCTGTTTATCCATCGGCCGCTCGCGCGGATCCTGGATCGACAGCGCAGAGGTAATGATCATCACCTCACGCACGCTGCCGCTCTTCTGGGCTTCCAATATCATGCGCGCCAGGCGCGGGTCGATCGGCAACTGTGCCAGTTGGCGGCCCTGTGGCGTAAGCTGGTAATGGCCGTTAACGGCGGTTTTGATCGCCCCCAACTCCTCCAGCAGCCGCACGCCATCCTGAATATTGCGCTTATCCGGCGCTTCGACAAACGGGAAAGCCGCAATATCCCCTAGCCCCAGCGAAGTCATCTGCAAAATAACCGAAGCCAGGTTGGTACGCAGAATTTCCGGATCGGTAAACTCCGGGCGCGACAGGAAATCCTGCTCTGAATACAGGCGAATACAGATCCCGTCAGAAACGCGCCCGCAGCGGCCTTTACGCTGGTTGGCCGAAGCCTGTGAAACCGGTTCGATCGGCAGGCGCTGCACTTTGGTGCGGAAGCTGTAGCGGCTGATACGCGCGGTTCCCGGATCGATCACATATTTGATGCCCGGCACGGTCAGCGAGGTTTCCGCCACGTTGGTGGCCAGCACAATGCGGCGACCATGGTGAGACTGGAATACCCGGTTCTGTTCGCTGTTCGACAGGCGTGCATACAGCGGCAGCACTTCGGTGTGCGGCAGGTTCAGCTTGTTCAAGGCATCGGCGGTATCGCGGATTTCGCGCTCGCCGCTCATAAAGATCAGAATATCGCCCGGCCCTTCGCGGCCCAGTTCATCAACCGCATCAAAAATTGCCTGCAGCTGATCGCGTTCGGTGTCGTCGGCGTCATCCACCACCGGCCGGTAACGCACCTCTACCGGGTAGGTGCGGCCTGAAACTTCAATAATCGGCGCATGATTGAAATGGCGCGAAAAACGCTGCGGATCGATGGTGGCCGAGGTGATGATCACCTTCAGATCCGGGCGCTTAGGCAACAGTTCGCGCAGATAGCCCAGAATGAAGTCGATGTTCAGGCTGCGCTCGTGCGCTTCATCGATGATCAGGGTGTCGTACTGCATCAAGAGCCGATCCTGCTGGATCTCGGCCAGCAGGATGCCATCGGTCATCAGCTTGACCAGGGTGTTTTCACCGACCTGATCGTTAAAGCGCACCTTATAGCCCACGCTGCCACCCAACGGGGTTTCCAGCTCGTCGGCAATGCGGTTGGCAACGGTTCGTGCCGCCAAGCGGCGCGGCTGGGTGTGGCCGATCAGCCCTTTCACCCCGCGCCCAAGCTCCAGGCAGATTTTTGGCAACTGGGTGGTTTTACCCGAACCGGTTTCACCGGCCACGATCACCACCTGATGATCGCGAATGGCGTTAAGGATGTCCTGTTTCTTCTGGCTGACCGGCAGGCTTTCCGGGTAAGTGATTTTCGGGCAGGACGCGGCGCGCGACTGCACTTTCTGCAACGCCTGAGCGATATCACTGGCTATTTCATCAGCCACCGCCTGTTGAGCCTCTGGGTTTTTGACCTTTCGTGCGCCCTGCAACCGGCGTTGCAGGCGCTGTTGATCACGGAGCATCAAGTCAGCCAATGGGGCTGAAAGAGCCGCGAGCGGAGATTTCACGTTCAGTATTCCTTGTTTCTTCGCTGCGTCATCACGGTATAGCAACGATTTTAAATAGGGTGAATTATTATTCGCATATACCCAATGGATTTCACGTTGCAGCTAGGCGGCAAGTTAGTGAGTCCCCTGGGCTTACTCAAGTCAGTGACTGGGGCGAGGGAACGAAGCCAACAACGCTGCAACGCGAAAGACGAAGGGTATAGGATATCACACCGGAGTTTTTCTCAGTAATCCATCCGCTTAGCCAGGTTTGCGTCGTTCAATAAAATCGAACAAAGATCTCGAAATATTCCACTATCACTGTTGAATGAAGATGCATAGAGTGTACTCCATGCAAAGGACAACGCGTCCTGATGTCACTGTCATAACCAAGGAACTACCGATGAGCAAAGTATTGGTTCTTAAATCAAGCATTCTGGCAAGCTACTCCCAGTCCAACCAATTGGCCGATTTCTTTGTTGAACAGTGGGCTGCGGCTCACAGCAACGACACCATCACCGTGCGCGATCTGGCCGCACAACCAATCCCGGTGCTGGATGGTGAACTGGTGGGGGCACTGCGTCCTTCAGATGCCCCACTGACGCCGCGTCAGAAAGAAGCGCTGGCCCTGTCTGATGAGCTGATTGCCGAACTGCAGGCCAATGACACCATCGTAATCGCCGCACCAATGTACAACTTCAACATTCCAACCCAGTTGAAGAACTATTTTGACCTGATCGCCCGTGCCGGTGTGACCTTCCGCTATACCGAAAGCGGCCCAGAAGGCCTGGTAAAAGGTAAACGCGCCATCATCCTGACCAGCCGCGGCGGCATCCATAAAGGCACCGCAACCGATCTGGTTGAACCTTATCTGCGCCTGTTCCTGGGCTTTATCGGCATTACCAACGTCGAGTTCGTGTTTGCGGAAGGTATTGCTTATGGTCCAGATGTGGCGAGCAAGGCACAGGCAGATGCCAAAGCGGCACTGGCAGACGTGATCGCAGCGTAATCGCGTTACACAAGCCCTGCAAATCTCGTATAACCCACAATAATAAAATTACTGCATAGTTGCGCGCCTTTCGGCGTAATGCAGGTCAGTTAAGCAAAAAAACGCATAATTATGCAGCGGATGCTAAAGGTATAGCCCCCTCTCCCTGTGGGAGAGGGAACTGGTTAGCCTTACTGATCGGCATTACGCCTTTCGGCGCGCTTTTTTATTTCTTCAGCCACTGGCCGTTGATGCCGCGCACATATTCACCGGCTGACGCACGGGCGACCAGTTTCTGCCCCGCCAGACGCGCTACTTCGTCGATCGCAATGTGGTTGCTGTCCGCCACTTCCTGGTATTTTTCGGTCCGCCCGGCATTAATGCGCTGCACCAGAGCCTGAGTTTCGGCATCCCGTTTGACGGGGGCGATATATCCACTCAGGGTTTCCCCCACCCGCCCCTGCTGCTTGGCCTCATCCAGCGTCAGCGCCTGAACCATTCCACTGAACAGCCAGCCAGCGCCGATCAACCACAGATAACGTTTTTTCATCTTGGCTCCTAGAATAAACCACTCTGGTTTTTCAGCAGACTTTCAACGTCCTTATCCACTTTGATACGGATCTCGTGTTCAATCTTGACGTTCATATTGATGGTGATCGGATCTTTTGGCGTTGCCACTTCAATGCGCGGCACACAACCGCTCAGTAAGCAAACGCCCAGCACGGCTACCAACAACGCCCCGGTCGTGTTATTCATGGTTGTTCCCCAGGTTGTGAGAGGGCCTGCTCCAGCCACTCCTGTAAATTGTCGCCGAAACGCAAGCTGCGCCACAGATGAAACACGTTTTCCTGATGGCTATAGTTAAGGATAATCCCACGTTTGGCATTTTTCTGCGGATTGACGCCATTAATTTGCGCCTTCAGCGTCAGTTCCCCCAAGTTGTCGAGATCGACCCGCGCCTTGGAGCGGCTGATTTCAATATAACGCAGCCAATCAATGGCAACACCGGCTGCCAGGTTATTACTGCCCAGCGCATCGGCCATGTCTTTGTCCAGCCGCAGCGTCAGCAGGCCATCGTTAGCGATCCAGCCGTCGCGCACCAGCCATTTAGGATGATTGAGATACAGCGGTAATTCACCGTTCACCCGCCCGGACATGGCGAACTGCTTCGGATTCAGGGCGGTGAACAAGGCGCTAAGATCGATCTTATCCAGCTTTAATACCGCCGCATCATGCTGGGGCAGCCGCAAGGCCGACAGGCTGATATGCCCATCGAGGAGATCCACGCCAACGTTGCTCAACGTCAGCGGCCGTGCTTCGCTGTACGGATAAGTGCCTTGCAAATCGGCGGTAATATTCTGCATTTCAAACAGATTACTGAGCAACTTGATACGCAACATCACCGGCCGTGTGGCTCCAAGCTGCCAATGGTGGTTCTGCAGCCGATAGGGCAAGACAAAATCCAGCCCGCTCATTTCACCGTCGTTCAGCCACATGCCACCGTTTCTCACCACCCAGTGACCACCGGCCTCAAAGCCCTGCTTGCGTGCGGCGGAAAACGCCGATTGTGCATAAAATTGCCCATCGCGCAGTTTGAAATTGAGATCGGGTGAAATCAGCGGCTGGAATACCGTCAGCGACTGTTTCGGCCACCAGCCTTCACCGCGCAAGCGCTCGCCGTCCCAACGGCCACGCAGCGCAATCGGCCCGATCTGCTGCGCCTGTAGCTTACCTTGCCATTGGAAATCATCAGGTTCCTTGCCGGCGAGTTGCAAATCCAGCACCGAAGGCGGCAGATGCGCACCATTGCTGAAGTTGACCCGCTCGGCCACCAATTGCAGATTGCCGCCAAAGCGCGGCGAACTGGCACTACGCTGCCACACCACCGGTTGGCTGAGTGTTAACCGTGGGGCCATCACGGTCACCATGCCGTATTTAAGCTGATTGAACCCGGTCGACAGCTGGTTGAGCGTAATGGCAGTATCCTGCCAATTGCCGCTGCCCGCCACGTCCCACACCGCCTGTAGCGGAGGCAGCTTACCGTTTCCCCAGTAGCGCCACTGCCAGCGGCCATTATCCGGCCAGAATGTCTGCGCCTGGCCATCCAGGTGTAATCTGAATCGCCCCCAGTAGCGATCGCTGGCGTTCACGATCGCCTGTAAGCGCCCGGTGATGCCTGCAGCGGTGACTTTCACCCCGGCCAGCGGTAGGCGCGCCTCCTCCAGCCTCATCTCGGGCGTTGCCTGCCCCCAGGCGCGCAGCAGCGAACCGGGCTGCAGTGCCAATGTGGGGTTAAGAATAGTGCCGCTGATCACGCCAGGAATGGAGGCAGTGAACGAAAAATCGGCCAGATTGGCCTGACCGGTCAGTTGAAAACCAAGATCGCTGTTAGTCAGCCCAACCTTGCCTGGCCCCAGCGTCAGCACGGCGTTACCCTTGCCATTGTGCCCGGCAGTGATCACGTTCAAGCGTGCACTGATTTGGGTTTCATCCAGCCCTTTACTCCAGTCATGCAGCGCCATGCTCAAACCGCCGCTCAGCGGTTGCTCAATGTAAGGCCAGCGCCATTCACCTTGATCAATGCGGATCTGCTGCGGTGTCACCTCCCACGGCAACGTCGCCAAAGGCTGGGCATCGCCCTTTTCCGTTAAGGTCAGCACCCCTTGCTGCTGTTGCCAGCGCAAGTCCAATAGCAAAGGTTTTGCCAGATAGGCGGTTTGCATTTCCCCCTGCAGCGCCCCCTGGGCTGGCAGGCTGCTGAAATCCAGCGGCACCAGCACTTTTCCGCTCAGTTGGAGCGGCGGAGCACCATTAGGCGGCGTGATGCTTAAGCGATTGAGCGCCAATTGCTGGCGTTCGTCGAACACGGCTTCGGCGCTTAGGTTCAGCCCCTGATAATGCAGATGCAGATCATTGGCAGCAGACAACAATTGCAGCTTACCGGCATAAAATTGCCACGGCGCAATCGTGAAAAGGCCGATATTCAGCTCAAATGCCGGGAGCCGGCTTTGCAGCCGATCCAGAGTCAAAGGGGGTTGGCTGGTATCACTGGCAGGCAGTTTAGGCAAGCAGGCGGTATCCACCGTCAGGTGGTCGCCATTCAGCAACCAACGGCCATGCTGATAAGCCAGGCTCAGCGTGCCAGCGTCAGCGACGGCACACCCCTGCGCATTAAAGCGCACGCCGTCAATGTGCAAAGCCCCCTGCTGCCAGCGCAGCGGCCCCTGTAATATCAGTTGGCTCCCCGGCGGCAACCAAGGTGCGATGGCGCGTGGCAACCAGCGTGGCAACGTTTGCCACAACGTGATTAACAGGAGGGTGATGCCCGCCACTATCCCAATGGATATTTTTAATCTCTTTGTCATTACGCGCCGATGTTATTCCTGATAAACACTGATGAAACAAGGTCATTACCATCAAATCACCGGTAATGATGGCATGAATCCCCTGACAGGTGAAAGTGATACATTCCCATTGTTAATGTAGTGAGTGGGTTGTTCCGGCCATATTCTCTCGGCGTTGTAAAAACCACTAATGCCCTGATTTAAAGCAGTAAAATCGGGTTCGGTCCGCAGGTAAAAATAAGCTAACTCATTGTCAAATTTAGCAAAATAAGCTAAATTGAACAGATGATTACGCGGGAGAAACCACGATGAAAATGGCGATTTACAGTACCAAACAGTATGACCGCAAGTACCTTGAGCTGGTAAATCAGCAGTTTGGTTATGAGCTGGAGTTTTTTGATTTTCTTCTCAGCAAGAAAACCGCCAAAACCGCTCACGGTTGCAAGGCCGTGTGTATTTTTGTGAATGACGATGGTTGCCGCGACGTGTTGGAAGAACTGGCGGCGATAGGCGTAGAGATCCTCGCTCTGCGCTGTGCCGGGTTCAATAACGTTGATCTGGAGGCGGCCAAAGAGCTGGGGATCAAAGTGGTGCGCGTTCCAGCCTATTCGCCGGAAGCGGTTGCAGAACATGCGGTAGGGATGATGATGTGCCTCAACCGCCGTATTCACCGAGCCTACCAGCGCACCCGCGACGCCAATTTTTCATTGGAAGGGCTGATCGGCTTCAATATGCATAACCGCACGGCAGGCGTGATCGGTACCGGCAAGATCGGCGTCGCGACCATGCGCATTCTGAAAGGCTTCGGTATGAAATTGTTGGCCTACGATCCTTACCCCAGCGAGCAGGCGCTGGAGCTGGGAGCGGAGTATGTGGATCTGAAAACGCTGTATGGCCAATCTGACGTGATCACCCTGCACTGCCCACTTACGCCAGAAAACCATCACCTGTTGAATGCCGATGCTTTCGCCTCAATGAAAGACGGGGTGATGGTGATTAACACCAGCCGCGGCGGGTTGATTGACTCATCAGCGGCCATTGACGCGCTGAAACAGCAGAAAATCGGTGCGCTGGGCATGGACGTGTATGAGAATGAACGCGATCTGTTCTTTGAAGACAAATCTAACGACGTGATCCAGGATGACGTTTTCCGCCGCCTGTCTGCCTGCCATAACGTGCTGTTCACCGGTCACCAGGCCTTCCTCACCGAAGAGGCGCTGACCAGCATTTCGGAAACCACGCTGAGAAATATTGAACAGCTTGCAAACGGCGAAAGTTGCCCGAATCAACTTTAATCATTAGGCCGGGCCACTCCGTGGCCCGGCAACTCACTCATCAGCCCGCACAGGCTCCAAACCCCAACGCAGACTCTTCGCACTGCTTGCCGTTTGGCATCTGGCACATCCTCAACGTATCACCGTTCAGGTTATGCGCAATGGTGGTTACACCACCGACGCTGGCGCAGTTAGCGCTGGTGGGTATCGTGCCAATATTGGCGCTGGTACCTTTCTGTGGTGGTTCTTCGTTGTTACTGCTGCAAGCAGCCAAAACCAGTACCAGGCTGGCAAACAGCCATTTCGCTGTAGTCATTATTCTTACCTCTGAACCCGCTACGACTTTGCTGTGTATACCCTTCATACTTCAAATTGCATGTGCGTTGGCTTTGTTACTCGGCCCATCCATGGGCCTCGCCCCTTCGGGGCCGCTGCAAGCAGCGTTCAAATCTGCTTGCGCAGATTTGTCACTCACCCCAGTCACTGACTTGAGTAAGTTCCTGGGGATTATGAGCCTCAAAGAGGCTCACCCTGCGGGCCAGCGCAAGCGCTGTTCAAATCGGTAAAAGACCGATTTGTCAATGCGTCGCCGCCTTCCTGCAACTCGAATTATTTTGGGTATAAAATTGCCATTGCTATAAAAAAGCCTATCTTTTATGCAAGCCTATTTAATCTAGCCTGATAATTAAATAATGAAAATATCGCCGCGCGTTTATTTGGCTTTTTTTTGACCTGAGAGACCATCAGGCCAGCACCTGCGCTAATAATCAGTGCACCGAGGATTTTGAAAACAAATTAATCACCAGTACCCCGGCAATAATTAACCCCATGCCAAGCACGGCAGGCAAATCTAATTTCTGTTGGTAAATAAATACCGCCGCCACCGAAACCAACACAATGCCCATTCCCGACCAAATGGCATAGACAATCCCCAACGGCATGGTTTTCACCACCATTGACAGCCCCCAGAATGCAATGGCATAGCCCACAATCACCACTACCGAAGGCCACAGGCGGGTAAAGCCTTCAGAGGCTTTCAACATCGTTATGGCAATAACTTCAGCGATAATTGCCATGGTCAAATACATCAATCCAGTCATTCGTTTTTTCTTCTGTTCAGGTCGCGATTAGCCAGTATGAAACGCAGCGATTAAATTACGGTTAAACCGCAGTAACTATATCGTAGCTACGGCGTAAGCAGGAGAAATATCGCGTTACATCAACGTCCTCCGAGCCACACAAACGCGATAAAGCGTGCCGATATCCCTCTGTTAGACTTTAAACATTACTGCAAAAGATCGCTTTTGCAGCGTTGTGAGCACAGAAAGGTACCAGAAATGATAACTACCGATGGTAATAACGCTGTCGCCTCCGTGGCCTATCGCACCAATGAAGTGATTGCCATTTATCCCATTACCCCCAGTTCAACCATGGCAGAGCAGGCGGATTCCTGGGCTGGCGATGGCAGAAAAAATATCTGGGGTGATGTGCCGCGCGTCGTGGAAATGCAGTCTGAGGGCGGAGCCATCGCCACCGTTCACGGGGCGCTGCAGACCGGAGCGCTGTCGACCTCGTTCACCTCCTCTCAGGGATTGCTGCTGATGATCCCTTCCCTGTACAAGTTGGCCGGGGAATTAACGCCCTTTGTCCTGCACGTGGCGGCACGCACCGTCGCCACCCATGCGCTTTCGATCTTCGGCGATCATTCCGACGTGATGGCAGTGCGCCAAACCGGCTGCGCCATGCTGTGCGCCAGCAACGTTCAGGAAGCGCAGGACTTTGCTCTGATCGCCCAAACGGCCACGCTGAAGAGCCGTATCCCGTTCATCCATTTCTTTGATGGCTTCCGCACTTCCCACGAAATCAACAAGATCGTGCCGTTGAGCGATGAAACGCTGCTGCAAATGCTGCCGCAGGCAGCGATTGATGCGCACCGTAGCCGCGCGCTGTCGCCGGATCACCCGGTGGTGCGCGGCACCTCTGCCAACCCGGATACCTATTTCCAAGCGCGCGAGGCCACCAACCCGTGGTACGACCAAACTTACCACCACGTCAGCGCAGCGATGGAGGCATTTGCCCAACTGACCGGCCGCCGCTATCAGCCGTTTGAGTATTACGGTCATCCGCAGGCCGAACGCGTGGTGATCCTGATGGGATCGGCCATCGGCACCTGCGAAGAGGTAATCGACACGCTGCTGACGCGTGGCGAAAAAGTTGGCGTGCTAAAAGTGCGCCTGTTCCGGCCGTTCTCTGCCCAGCATCTGCTCGCCATGTTGCCGGAAAGCGTGCAAAAAATTGCCGTGCTCGATCGCACCAAGGAACCCGGCGCGCTGGCAGAACCGCTGTATCTGGACGTGATGACCGCGCTGGCGGAAGCCTTCAGCCGTGGGGAGCGCGCCACGCTGCCGCGGGTGATTGGCGGGCGTTATGGGCTGTCTTCCAAAGAATTCGCCCCGGACTGCGTAATGGCGATATTCGATGAGTTGATGCAGGATCGGCCCCGCCCGCGCTTTACCGTGGGGATTTTCGACGATGTGACCGGCCTTTCCCTGCCACTGAGTAGCGAAGTTCTTCCCACACGCGCCTCGCTGGAAGCCTTGTTCTATGGCCTGGGCAGCGACGGTTCGGTGTCCGCCACCAAAAACAACATCAAAATCATCGGCAACAGTACCCCGCTGTACGCACAGGGCTATTTTGTCTACGACTCGAAAAAGGCCGGTGGGTTAACCGTTTCGCACCTGCGGGTCAGTGAAAAACCGATCAATTCAGCCTATCTGATCACTCAGGCCGATTTTGTCGGTTGCCACCAGTGGCAATTTATCGACAAATACCAAATGGTAGAACGCCTGAAACCGGGCGGCACTTTCCTGCTGAACACGCCGTATAGCGCCGAAGAGGTTTGGGCACGCCTGCCGCAGGAAGTGCAGGCACTGCTGCACCAGCGCCAGGCAAAGTTCTACATTATCAACGCCGCCAAACTGGCGCGCGAATGCCAGTTGGGTGCCCGCATCAACACCGTGATGCAGATGGCGTTTTTCCACCTGACGCAAATCTTGCCCGGTGACGTGGCGCTGCAACAGTTACAGGATGCCATTGCCCGCAGCTACAGCAATAAAGGCCAGGAGATTGTTCAACGTAACTGGCAGGCGTTGGGTGCGACTTTGCATGCGTTGACGGCGATCCCGCTGCACCCTATCAGTAGCAGCAGCCCGCTGCGCCCACCGGTGGTTGCCGATACGGCGCCAGACTTTGTCAAAACCGTTACCGCCGCCATGTTGGCCGGGCTTGGCGATGCCTTGCCGGTGTCAGCCTTCCCGCCGGACGGCACCTGGCCCGTGGGCACCACCCAATGGGAAAAACGCAATATTGCCGAAGAGATCCCGATCTGGCAGCCGGACTTATGTACCCAGTGCAACCACTGCGTTGCCGCCTGCCCGCATTCCGCCATTCGCGCCAAAGTGGTTCAGCCGCAGGCGATGGAGCATGACCCTGCTTCGCTGCACTCCTTGGATGTAAAAGCGCGCGATATGCGTGGCCAAAAATATGTGCTGCAGGTCGCTCCGGAGGATTGCACCGGCTGCAACCTGTGCGTGGAGGTCTGCCCGGCGAAAGATCGCCAGAACCCTGAAATCAAAGCGATCAACATGGCTTCGCGCCTGGAACATCTGGCGGAAGAAAAAGCCCATTACGACTTCTTCCTGCAACTGCCGGAAATCGATCCCGCCCAGATGGAACGTATCGATATCCGCACGTCGCAGCTGATCTCGCCGCTGTTCGAATACTCCGGTGCCTGTTCCGGCTGTGGCGAAACGCCGTATATCAAATTGCTGACGCAGCTTTACGGCGATCGCCTGCTGATCGCCAACGCCACCGGTTGTTCTTCCATCTATGGTGGCAACCTGCCGACCACGCCTTATACCACCAATGCCGCAGGGCGCGGCCCGGCCTGGGCTAACTCGCTGTTTGAAGACAATGCCGAGTTTGGTTTAGGTTTCCGCTTAACGGTGGATCAGCATCGCAGCCGCGTGCTGCGTTTGCTGGAGACCCTGGCACCGCAATTGCCCGCCCCATTGGTGAACGCCTTGCAGGCCGCAGACATCGCGCCAGAAGCGCGCCGCCAGCAGATTGCCGAATTGCGCCACCTGTTAGCCAATATGGCTGGCGACGAAGCCAAGCAGTTAGCCACCGATGCTGATTACCTGGTGGATAAATCCATCTGGCTGATTGGCGGCGATGGCTGGGCTTACGATATCGGCTTTGGCGGCCTGGATCACGTGCTGAGCCTGACGGAAAACGTCAACGTGCTGGTGCTGGATACGCAATGCTATTCCAATACCGGTGGGCAGCAATCCAAAGCCACCCCTCTGGGGGCGGTGACCAAGTTCGGTGAACACGGTAAACGCAAGGCACGCAAGGATCTCGGCGTCAGTATGATGATGTATGGCCATGTGTATGTGGCACAGATCTCACTGGGCGCACAGCTAAATCAGACGGTGAAGGCGATTCAGGAAGCGGAAGCCTACCCCGGCCCGTCGTTGATTATCGCTTACAGCCCGTGCGAAGAGCATGGCTACGATCTGGCGCTCAGCCATGAACAGATGAAGCAGTTAACCGCCACGGGCTTCTGGCCGTTATACCGCTTCGATCCGCGCCGGGCCGCTGAAGGCAAGCTGCCGTTGGTGTTGGACTCGCGCCCACCTAACAGCGATCTGGCCGCGACCTTAAACAAGGAGCAGCGTTTCCGTCGCCTTAATACACAGCAGCCCGACGTGGCCGCAGCGCTGTATCAAGCCGCGGAAAAAGAGCTGAAGGAAAAGTACGATTTCCTCAGCCTGCTGGCGGGTAAAGCCGAGAAGTCAGCGGCAGAGTAATCCTCTCAGGGCGCGACTTGTTCGCGCCCTCATCGCAATTGGGTTTGCCATTCCGGGTTATTGGCATCAATAAAAAAGGTGAAATTAAATGGATAGAAAAACCTCTGTAAAACTACTGCTGCTTTGGACTGGATTATTTTTTTCTGCCACCACGCTAGCGACGCCAACGCAAAGCGCCGATGTCGCTTCACTGATTAACCAACGTTTATCTCATATGAAAGATGTTGCAGGATACAAAGCGCAACATCACCTTGCGATTGAGGATTTGCCGCAGGAAGCCAAAGTGCTGGCAAACTCAGCCGCCGAGGCTGAAAAGCTGGGGTTAGATGGCGAATCAGTGAAGCCATTCATACAGGCGCAAATGGATGCCGCCAAGGCGATTCAATATCGCTACCGAGCCGACTGGCTTTCCTCACCTGAAACAGCCTGGCAACCCGCCCCGCTGGAGCAGGTAAGAGTGAAGATCGGCGCTTTGAGCACCGCAATTCTGACCGGGATCAACCAAACCTTAACCCAGGATAGACAATTCACCGATCACGCCGCCTTTATGAAAACGGTGGAACAAGTCAACTTAAAAGACAGCGATAAAGAACGTTTGTGGCAGTCGCTGAGACAGATCATGTTGAAGAACGGCACGCATAAAAACGCGGGCATGTCTCATTGAGTCTTTGCGTTAACAATGGCGTTCAGATTGCTTATGACCACGCGCCAATGCTCTACGCTATATGATGAAAGCAGTAATTGGGTAAACAGCAGGACAGTGGAAAGTGTTGCAGCCATCGAAGCGTTAGCTCACCATTCTGAGTGAGGCTTGAATCCTGACGATATGCGCGCTGAGTTTAAGGAGTCAATATGCTGATCGGTTTCATTTTACTTGTCAGTGCCTGCGGCCATGACTACTGCGATGCACTGCCTGTTTCCGAGCACATATATGCAACCGAAGCAGAGTGTGAGCAGGTTCTGAAAGCAATACAACTTCGCCGCCCTAAAGCCGTGCTGTTCTGTGGTGAAGTTTACCGTTCTGAGAATTGATTTTTGAACATCAAAAGTCAGCAAATCGCCGTCATCGTTCGGTGCCCGCTGTAAAACTCGCTGGTATTCGGCGGCGTAATCCGTACCATACGCGGCATACTTTCACGTGCTGGTTATTAACGGCCAGTGCTAACCCATCTTTTATTATTGAGCAGATGGGGCATGAAAACGCGCAAATGGTCTGCGAGATATACGGAAAGTGGATCGAAGAGATGAATGGGGAGCAGGTGAACATGCTAAATGATAGGTTGGCTATTTAATATATTTTGCCTCAATTTGCCCCTTTTGATGTTCTACGGAAAATAAAATGCAAGAAAATCAGTCAATTAAACCTAAAGAGCAGTACAACCTCAACAAATTGCAAAAGCGCCTGCGCCGTAACGTGGGTGAGGCAATCGCGGACTTCAACATGATTGAAGAAGGTGACCGCATTATGGTGTGCCTGTCTGGCGGTAAAGACAGCTACACCATGCTGGAGATCCTGCGTAATCTGCAGCAGAGCGCGCCGGTGAATTTCTCGCTGATTGCCGTGAATCTCGATCAGAAACAGCCTGGCTTCCCAGAACATATTCTGCCTGAATATCTGGAAAACCTGGGGGTAGAGTACAAGATCGTCGAAGAGGATACCTACGGCATCGTCAAGGAAAAGATCCCGGAAGGTAAAACCACCTGTTCCCTGTGTTCACGCCTGCGTCGTGGCATTCTCTACCGCACCGCGACTGAGCTGGGCGCCACCAAGATCGCTCTCGGCCACCACCGGGACGATATTCTGCAGACGCTGTTCCTTAATATGTTCTACGGCGGCAAACTGAAAGGCATGCCACCCAAGCTGATGAGTGACGATGGCAAGCATGTCGTGATCCGCCCGCTGGCCTATTGCCGTGAGAAAGACATTGAACGTTTTGCTGTCGCTAAAGCTTTCCCGATCATCCCGTGCAACCTGTGTGGTTCACAACCGAACCTGCAACGCCAGGTAATTGGCGACATGCTGCGTGACTGGGATAAACGTTATCCAGGCCGGATCGAAACCATGTTCAGCGCGATGCAGAACGTGGTGCCTTCTCACCTGTGTGATACCAATCTATTTGATTTTAAAGCCATTCATCACGGCAGCGAAGTGGTAGACGGTGGCGATCTGGCATTTGACCGCGAAGATATTCCATTGCAGCCTGTGGGTTGGCAGCCCGAAGAGGCAGATGAGCAGAACACGTCGGTGTTTGAGCGCCTGAACGTGCTGGAAATTAAATAAACGCGCTTTCCGCCTGCAAACCGCAGGCGGGCTTTCTTTCCCCTTGCAGTTTTCGATCCTGCTCACAATTTATGCACAAAGAGCCTGACAGCAACGGCTTTATCCATTACTGTTTATTTATACAGTTAAATGGAGATTACCGATGAATATCACCCCTTGTCTGTCCCACGTCTCATTGGGCACCAACAATTTTGATGCTGCCGCACGATTTTACGATCGGGTTCTTGCTGCTTTAGGCTGCCGCCGCGTCATGGAGCACCCTGGTGCTATCGGCTATGGCCGTGACTATCCCGAATTCTGGCTACAAATACCGATAGACGGCAAACCGGCCGGAACCGCCAACGGTGTGCATATTGGTTTTTTTGCCACCAGCAAAAAACAGGTCGATGAGTTCTATCAGCAGGCTGTGGCGGCAGGCGCCAAAGAAGAAGGTGCCCCAGGTTCGCGGCCACACTATGGTGCTGCCTATTATGGCTGCTTTGTGCGCGATCTGGACGGGCACAAGATCGAAGCCAGCTTCTGGGATGAAAGCGCAGCTTAGCAAGTCAGTATTTTGGGTTGTCGCATCAGCTGCAATAACACAGGGCCTGTGTATAAGAACTATTAATATTTCTTGGCTTGATAATAATGCGGTGTCAGGCAGAAAAAATGCAAAAAAATGCCGGTGATTAAACCGGCATCGTATGAATTAAATGTGCTATGCAGTAATTCTAAAATAAAAAGTAAGACAATTATGGAGCGCAACGCCCATCGCTTGACGTTGCATTCACCTGCGAGAGAGATCATGCCGTAGTTTGCGCGGGCAAATATTGATATCGCTCAACTTTAATGGCGTTTTATCCCCCTCTCTTCTCATGCTGAGGGGTATTGCTCTCTGCTGGTTGAAATTGCCATTATAACCACCGGCTGCGCTTCAGCCACCAGGCAACACCGGCGACCAGAGCCAACAGCATGGAGCAGAAAGCGGCAAAGGCCAGCGGGCTGCCACTGCCGGGGATCCCCCCTAAGTTGACACCAAACAATCCGGTCAGAAAGGTCGTTGGCAAGAACACCATCGCCATCAGCGACATCGTGTAAGTGCGGCGGTTCATGGCATCCGCCATCACGGTAGTGATCTCATCAGACAGTATCGCCGTGCGGGCAATGCTGCCATCCAGATCGTCCAACCCGCGCCCCAGCCGGTCGGCGATATCCTGCATACGGCGACGATCGTCGTCACTCATCCACGGCAGGCGTTCGCTGGCCAAACGCGAGAACACATCGCGCTGTGGTGCCATATAGCGGCGCAGCACGATCAATTGCTTGCGCATTAACGCCAACTGCCCGCGTTCCGGGATCTGTTGTTCCAGCAGCGCATCTTCCAGATCGATAATCTTATCGTGCAGATCCTCAATGAACTCGCTGGCGTGATCGGTCAATGCATCAGCAATATCTACCAGCCAATCGCCACTGTTGGTCGGCCCTGAGCCGTTCTGCAATTCGTTGACCACGGCATCGATGGAGTACACCTTACGGTGTCGGGTAGAAATAATCAGTTTATCGGTCATATACACACGGAACGTAACCAACTGATCGGGCCTTGAGTCCGCATTGAAGTTGATGCCGCGCAGCGTGATAAGGGTCCCTTCACCCAAGCGATTAACCCGCGGGCGCGTACTTTCGCCAGAAAGCGCTTCCCTTACCGCATCGGGCAACAGCGGCGTCGTCGCCAGCCATTCAGCACTTGCCGCATGGGCATAATCGAGATGCAGCCAGCAAGGTTCATCACGGGTGACTTTATTTTCATAGTCAATCGGCGTCGTTCCGCCTTTGCCGTCGAGTTGATACGCATACACCGCGTCGGGCACCTGAAGATCGCGCCCCTCAATGACATTCATAGTACCCTCTCTGTTTTGCTGTTAAACAAGAGTCGTATAGCGACCTGACTTTAGATCGCGACTTCCTCAGCGTTCAACTTTAACAAGTATCTTAATGCTTAGACAAAAAAAGCCCTGCATTAGCAGGGCATTGCATACGCCAGTTTTCTGGATGTCAGTGCTTCAGGATGTACATTTCATGACTATACGCCACGTCTTCCGGGTTAGTGATCGGGTAACCTTTCACCCAAGGCTTGATCAGGCGGCCATTGGTGTACTGATAAATCGGTGCGATCGGTGCCTGCGCAGCAATTATCTGTTCGGCCTTATTATAATCGTTGGTCAGCGCGGCTGGGTTTGTCTCACGGCTGGCTTCGAGCAACAGCTGATCGTATTCCGGGCTTTTGAATTTGGCGATATTGCCACTGTGTGTGGACGTCAGCAGCGAAAGGAAGGTAGAGGCTTCGTTGTAATCCCCAACCCAGGAAGCGCGCACTACGTCGAAATTACCGATATTACGGCTATCAATATAGGTTTTCCACTCCTGATTTTGCAGTTTGACATCCACCCCCAGCTTTTTCTTCCACATCGATGCCACGGCAATGGCGATCTTCTGATGGCTTTCTGAAGTGTTATACAACAGCGTCAACTTTAGTGGCTTGTTCGGGCCATAGCCTGCGGCCTGCATCAACGCTTTGGCTTGCGCATCCAACTCTTCCTGCGACTGTTGCTGTAACAGGCTGGTTTCTGGCTTGAAGCCTGCGGTAACGTCCGGGGTGAAGTGATAAGCAGGCTTTTCGCCAGTACCTAACACTTTCTCAGCAATGATCTTGCGATCGATGGCATAGGACAGCGCCTTGCGCACCCGCACGTCATTGGTTGGCGCACGTTGCGTGTTGAACGCGTAATAATAAGTGCCAAGCTGATCCGGGGTATACACTTGGCCCGGGATATCCTTCAGCAACTTCTGATACATGTTCTTCGGGAAAGATTCGGTGATATCAATATCACCCGCCAGATAACGCTTAGTGGCGTTAGATTCCTGATTGATCGGTACAAAGGTGACTTTAGTCAGCACGGTATGGGCATGATCCCAATAGTGCTCATTCGGAACCAGCACCAGCTTTTCATTCACCACCCGATCTTGCAGCTTAAAGGCACCGTTACCCACCAAATTACCCACCTTGGTCCAATCGTTGCCAAACTTCTCAACGGTCGCCTGCGGTACAGGGAATAAGCTGAAGTTAGCGGTCAGGCTGACAAAATACGGTACCGGTTTATTCAGTTGAACCTTCAGCGTGTGGTCATCCACCGCTGTCACCCCCAGCTTATCGACCGGCAATTTCCCCGCGATGATCTCGTCCGCATTTTGGATACCGGCTAACTGGGCAAACCAGGCAAATGGCGACAGGTTTTTCGGATCCACTAACCGCTGCCAGCTATAAACAAAGTCTTTAGCCGTGACAGGGTCACCATTAGACCAGCGCGCATCTTTGCGCAGCGTAAAGAGATAAATCTGGTTATCGCTGGTCTGCCAGCGGCTGGCAACACCGGGGATCACCTGACCACGAGCATCCTGATTCACCAGCCCTTCGAACAGATCGCGCGCCACCTGAGCCTCTGGCAACCCCACCGCTTTAATCGGATCCAGAGAAGCCGGTTCATCTTTGATATGGCGCACAATCTCCTGCTGTTTCGCCAGATCGGTGCCTGGGGGAACCTGAGCCGCTAGCGCCCCGCTGATCCCTGCGCCAATCGTCGTAGCGCAAAGCGCCAACTGAAAACTCTGCTGAATTTTGCTTATCGCCATCTTGAACTGTCCCAGTTAACCATCTGAATTTTTTATCATATAGCACAAGATACGCCTTACCCATAGTTTGATGCCGGCAAGATTGTAAAAACTGAGCGCCAAGCGATAAAAAACGCCCGTATTACGGCTGGCGTGATACGGGCGTTTTCCATAAGAGAAAATTAATCGTAGAGATGAATGCTGACAATCTGGTAGCTGAACTCTTCGCCCTCTTCTTCATCAAAAATGGTGAAATAGCCCTTTTCTACCAGCGGCTTGAGCTGAATATCGGTTTTCTGTAGCTGGCGCGAGTTGATATCGTCATAACCATAATCGAGGAAGAACTCACCTTTCTGATGATCAACGTGCAGGGTAAAAGGATAGTTAGACTCATCCCCACGCCCGTCGTCATTTTTTACCACGCCAAACCACTCCCCTTGACGGATCTGGTTTTCTGCATCCACGCCGCATAATAACGTGATGGTATCCTTCGCATTTTCGCTATAGCAAGCAACTATTCTGGCAACTGGCATGTTAAATCCCCTTTATGATTAACTTCTGCCGATAGTATAACAACAGCCGAGGTTTTATTCGCATAGACACTGGGAAAGATGACTTAAAACGTAATACACTGAATAAATTAACAATCACGTCTTATCTCTGGCAGACTTGGCGTTGCATGTCGTATCAGGTATGCGGAGATAGCTTGGTATGAAGGGACTAAACCATGATCCAACACAAACCGCGCAGCGAGCGTGGTCAACTGGCCATTGCGGGTGAAAGTTACGGTAAATCGTTGTTAGGTGCCCCATTGCTCTACTTCCCAGCGGCACACAGTGGCCCGGATACCGGGTTGGTGATTGCCGGTACGCACGGTGATGAAACGGCGACAATCGTAACGCTGTCCTGTGCATTACGCAGCATCAGCCCCTCTCAGCTGCGCCATCATGTGATACTGGCAGTCAACCCGGATGGTTGCCAACTCGGGTTACGCTCCAATGCCAACGGTGTCGATCTCAATCGCAATTTCCCGGCGGCCAACTGGCGCTCTGGCGATACGGTTTACCGCTGGAACAGCGCCACTCAGGCACGGGACGTGCTGCTTTCCACCGGCGGCAGGCCAGGGTCAGAGCCGGAAACCCAGGCGCTGTGCCGCCTTATCCACCGCCTGAAGCCACGGTGGGTAGTGTCATTCCATGAACCACTAGCCTGTATCGAAGATCCGGAAAGTACCAAACTGGGCGTTTGGTTGGCGCACCAGTTTATTCTGCCGCTGGTAACCAGCGTGGGTTACGAAACGCCCGGCTCGTTCGGCAGTTGGTGTGCAGATTTATCCTTGCCCTGCATCACCGCCGAGCTGCCAGCGATTTCTGCTGATGCCGCGAGCGAAACCTATCTGGAAGCAATGATAGAACTGCTGACCTATCAGAAGTAAAGCGATCTGCGGCGCAGTTAAAGTTTGATTGCTCCGCACTCGAAGGCCAAGCCAGGCTCCACATCCTGCGCCAGCCAGGTAGGGCCATCGAGATCGACAAAGCGCGCGCCGGGTACCAAAGGTAACGCGGCGGCGATCGCTCTTGAAGTACACAGCATGCAGCCGAGCATGATGTCGAAGCCTTGCGCACGAGCCTGTGCGGCCAACATCAGCGCTTCAGTCAGGCCACCGGTTTTATCCAGCTTGATGTTGACCATTTGATAACGCCCGGCCAACTGCGCCAGATCGGCGCTGGTGTGGCAACTTTCATCCGCGCAAATCGGCAACGGGTGGATGAAGTTTGCCAAGGCGCTATCGTTATCCGCGGGTAACGGTTGTTCCAGCATCGCCACCCGCAAATCGGCCAGTAATTGGCAGCGTGCAGCCAGCCCCTGCGCCTGCCATGACTCATTAGCATCGACGATCAGCGTTATTTCCGGCACTGCGGCGCGGATTGCCACCAGCCTTTCACCGATCAGCCGATCGTCGAGTTTGATTTTCAGCAACGTAGCCCCTTGCTGTACCAACTCCTTGGCAGCAAACGCCATCGCTTCCGGTGTGCCGATGCTGACGGTTTGGGCCATCGTAATGCGTGGGGGTGGTGCAATACCGCAGCGTTGCCACAGGTCCTGCCCCTTTATTTGGCATTCCAAAGCCCAAAGCGCCGAATCGACGGCATTACGCGCCGCGCCGGCGGGCAACAACCGTTGTACATCTTGCCGCGTAGCCCCTTGCGCTATCGCCGCCGTTACGCTGGCCAACTGCGCCATAACCGAGTTTTCACTCTCGCCGTAACGGGGATAAGGCGTGCATTCCCCCACACCACGCATCCCCTGCTGTTCAATTTCAACCACCACCACTTTGGCTTCTGTGCGGCTGCCACGGGCGATAACAAACGCCGTATGCAGCGGCCAGGCTTCTGGGTAAAAACGCATGCTTCTCATCACCGCTCCTGAACAAAAAAGCGCATAAAGTCAATTCACTGTGCAAGGGTATTCTAATATATACAACTATTTAGCAAATTTTTTATATCTAAGTCGCCCCTGTTGACTTACACTGATGCCAGGGTGTGAACCTAATGTTAATTAGGTTTAAATCTTTGTATAAACTTCGTTGAAAGGAACCAAGCAATGACTCAGACCGTACATTTTCAAGGCAATCCTGTCACTGTAGCCGGCAAATTGCCACAGCAGGGCGAACAGGCCAAAGGTTTCACTCTGGTTGCCAAAGACCTGTCAGACGTCGCGCTGAGCAGCTTCGCGGGTAAACGCAAAGTTCTGAACATTTTCCCAAGTATTGATACCGGCGTCTGCGCTACCTCAGTACGCAAATTCAACCAACTGGCCAGCAGCCTGGATAACACCGTGGTGCTGTGCATTTCCGCCGATCTGCCGTTCGCCCAATCCCGTTTCTGCGGCGCTGAAGGGCTGAATAATGTGGTGACGTTATCCACCCTGCGTGGCGGCGAGTTTAAATCCGCCTATGGTGTGGAAATCGCCGAAGGCCCACTGTCTGGCCTGACTGCCCGTGCCGTGGTGGTGCTGGATGGTCAAGACAAAGTGCTGTACAGCGAACTGGTGAATGAGATCACCACTGAACCCAACTACGATGCCGCGCTCGCTGCGCTGTAATCAGCCTGCTGATGTGCAAAAGCCCGGTATGTGAACCTAATGCTGATCAGTTAAGCGCAAAGCTGCATAATTATGCAGCAGGTGCTAAAGGTGTGGCCTCCCTCTCCTTGTGGGAGAGGGCCGGGGTGAGGGGATTTAGTTCAGTGATCTTCCCCTCACCCTAACCCTCTCCCCGAGGGAGAGGGAACTGGTTAGCCTTAACTGACAAGCATTAGGTGTGTGAACCGGGCTTTTTTATGAACTAAAAAGCTACTCCTCGCTCTCATCCACAGCCTTGCGGCTGCTGAGGCCATATTCGCGCAGTTTGTTGGCGATCGCAGTATGGGAAACGCCCAAACGCTTGGCCAGCTTGCGCGTGCTGGGATAAGTGCGGTAAAGACGGGTCAGCACCGAACGTTCAAAGCGCTTGCTGATATCATCCAGCGAGCCATCCAGCACTTCATCCCCCAGCGATATTTCCGCCTCAAACTCCGGCAGAATAATGTCCTGCGGACGTAACTCGTAACCATCGGTCTGGGTTAACGCGCGGTAGATGGCATTTTTCAACTGGCGCACGTTGCCCGGCCAGCCGTATTTACTGAGGAAACTGTTGAGATCGCTGGCCAGCTTTGGCCGCGCCACGCCCTGTTCGTCGGCAAAGCGCGCCACAAACAGTTCGGTCAGCGGCATAATATCCTGTGCTCGTTCACGCAGCGGTGGAATAGTGATGGTCAGTACGTTGAGGCGATAATATAGATCCTCACGGAATTCACCGCGCTGAACCAGCTCAGTCAGGTTTTTCTGCGTGGCACAAATCACCCGCACATCCACATGCACCTCATGCTCTTCCCCAACGCGGCGGAAAGTGCCGTCATTAAGGAAGCGCAGCAGCTTGGTTTGCATGCGTGGCGACATCTCGCCGATCTCATCCAGTAATACCGAACCGCCGTTGGCCTGCTCGAAGAAGCCTTTTTTACCTTCCAGCGCGTTCGGGTAAGCGCCCGGCGCATGGCCGAACAGTTCACTTTCCACTACGTCATCCGGCAAGGCCGCACAGTTAAGCGCCAGGAACGGCTGTTTGCCTCGCGGGCTGCGCAGGTGGCAAGCACGGGCCAGAATATCTTTACCAGTGCCGGTATCGCCGACAATCAGCAACGGCGCGTCCAGCATCGCCAGCTTGCGCGCCTGCTCCAGCACATGGCGCATTTTCGGGCTGACGGCCACGATATGATCAAATTCGGTATCATCATTCACCGACAGATCTTGCAGTTGGCGGCCCATACGCGCCGTCGATTTAAGCATCACCACCGCGCCGACCGTAGAGTTTTGCTGATTCTCATCCTCAAGATAGATCGGCGTGATATCCATCAGGAAGTCTTGGCTGCGGATCACCACCCGTTCGGAGTGTGGTGCCGTATTCTCGCTTTCCAGCCAGCGGCCAAAGTTATAGCCACCGATAAGCTGCGCCACCGTCTGGTTGCGGATCTTGTCTTCATTAAGGTTGAACAGCGCCTGCGCAGCAGGGTTGGCCAGTTCCACTTTGCCTTTCATATCGATGGAGAACACCGGCTCCGGCATCGACGCCAGCAGCGCACGCAAAGCCCGATGCTCGCGCTCCGAAGGCATAAAACTGACGGTACGCACGTCGGTAACGCCGCTAATACGGCGGATCTCCGCCATCAAGGCGCGAAAGGTATCAAAATCCAACTGGGAAAAATTCAGGTAAATACGGCCGATAGGATCAATTTCGATGCCGCGCAAATCGATGCTGCGCAACACTAGGAGATCGAGTAATTCTCGAGTGAGACCGAGACGGTCTTCGCAAAATACTTCCAAACGCATCAGTATTGGCCTTATCTCTGCAAGTGCGGGGATGACTGGCGATGATGATACCCTCTCACCCCGAACGGAAGAAGCAATCTGTCAGTAAAAGTTGACAGATCTCTGATTTATCACTGTCACTGATGATTTTAAACGCAACCCAATAACACCATCGGCGTGATTTTAGCTTATTGTCAGAGAGTTATCATAACTGCGAGTGATTTTTTAGCGAAATATAATGCAGTTACAGGAAGATCGTCTTTCGTCAATCAAGGGTTACAAATTCACGCTATCGATAAGTCATTGCCAGGCTGCACCACCGGGCGCAGCCTGCGAGGTTATTTGGCCTTGTTTTCACTCTTCTTCATCGTGTCTTTCAACTGCGCGATTAACTGGCCGCGAAAATCCCCCAGTTTCGGTTTATCATCTTCCAGCCAAGGCAAAGGACGGCACAACTCCATCGCTTTAATCCCCAGGCGGGCGGTCAACAGCCCAGCACCGATCCCCTGAGCCGCACGGGCAGACAGCCGCGCCGCAATATCCTGCGACATCCAGTCCATCCCCACTTCCCGTACCAGTTCCGAAGCTCCCGCAAAGGCAATATTCAACAGCACCAGCCGGAACAGGCGAATGCGGCTGAAATAGCCCAGTTCAATGCCATACAGTGCCGCAATGCGGTTGATCAGACGGATATTACGCCAGGCGATAAATGCCATATCCACCAAGGCCAGCGGGCTGACGGCGATCATCAGCGCCGATTCCGCGGCAGAACGGCTGATCTCACGCCGCGCCTGGTTATCCAGCACCGGTTGCACCAGTTTGGCATACAGTGCCACCACCTCACGGTCGTTTTGCGTCTCATGCAGCGAAGCCTGCCAGCGTTGCAACGCAGGGTGCCCCTGATCCAAACCGGCCTGCCGCGCCAGCTTTTCACAGAACTCACGCCCTTTGCCTAAACCATGGCTGTGCAACAGTTCTCGCGCTTCATCACGCTCTTCCGCGCGCTGGCGCAGGCGATACAGCCGCCGCCATTCCCCCACCACTGAGCCAATGCCCGCGAACACGATCAAACCACCGGCCACGCCGCCGCCGAGGGCGATCCAATCCTGTTGCAGCCAGGAGGTGTGCAGCCACTGAATGCCCTGCGCCACTACGCTGACGCCAAACAGCACTAACCCAGCGTTGACCATTTTGCGCCACAGGCTGAGCTTGGGTTTCAATGCCGCATTGATGATCCCTTCGGCGCGCCCTTCTTCCTCTTCCTGTTCCCATTCCGGGGCCGCAGGATAAAATTTTTCGGCCTGCAGCTCATCAAACGCCACTCCGGCGCGCAATACTGGCTCCTGCGGTGCCTGTAACGGCTCGGCAAAGTCGATACGCGGTTTTAACGGCTCGCTCATCGCAATTTATCTCCCAATAAAAACTCCATCACCGCATCCAGACGGATGTGCGGTAACGGGCTGTCGACGCTCATCACCCGTGGGCGGAATTCGTCAAAATGGAACCCTTGCTGCTGCCAGAACGCCGGGCCCGGTAAACGGGCCGGGACTTCGCCCGGGAAAACCGTCAGCGGCGTATCATCATTCAGGCGATGGCCCTTCAACGCCGGGATCCGCTGCCCATGGTGATCCACAATACCGCTTTCGGTGGCCTGCACCGACGCCAGCCCGACGCAGTCCATGCTGATCCCTTCAAAGGCCGCGTTCTGCCAGGCTTCCTGCACCAGTTGCTGCAACAGCGAAACCAGGTTAGCGTGCTGATCGGCGGTGATATGGTCTGCTTTGGTGGCGGCAAACATCAGCTTGTCGATGGTGGGCGAGAATAAGCGACGGAACAGCGTACGTTTACCGTAATGGAAGCTCTGCATCAGCTGCGTCAGCGCCAGCCGCATGTCGTTGAATGCCTGCGGCCCGCTGTTGAGCGGCTGTAGGCAATCCACCAGCACAATCTGGCGATCGAAACGAACAAAATGCTCTTTGTAGAAATTTTTGACGATCGACTGGCAATAATAGTTAAAGCGCGCGCGCAGCATCGCGAAGTTGCTGCGCTTATCCGCCTGCGCCAGCCGTGATTCCCCTGCGGCATCAACGTTCGGCCACGGGAAAAACTGCAAGGCTGGCGCACCGGCCATCTCGCCCGGCAGAACAAAGCGCCCCGGTTGAATAAAGTGCAGCCCTTCTGCTTTGCAGCGCAGCAGATAATCGGTATAGGCTTGCGCAATCGCAGCCAGCTTGTTCTCATCGGCCACGGCCAGCGGATCGAGCTCGTTGCACAGCGCCAGCCAAGGCTTGGCCCATTCGGCGCGCTGCCCCTGCAATAGCCCGCCCATTTGGCGCGACCAGGCCAGATAATCCTGGTCCAGCATCGGCAGATCGAGCAGCCATTCGCCTGGGTAGTCAACAATCTCCAGGTACAGCGTGGAGGTTTCTTTGAAATGGCGCAGCAGCGAGTCATTGGAGCGATAACGCAGCGCCAGACGGATCTCGCTGACGCCGCGCGTTGGCGTCGGCCAGCTCGGCGGGCTGCCATAAAGCTGCGCCAGCCCTTCGTCATAGGTAAAACGCGGGATGCCGAGATCGCGCTGCGGAATACGTTTCACCCCCAGCAGGCGCTCTTCCCGCACCGGCGAAAACAGCGGCATACGTGCGCCGCTGTGAACATGAAGCAACTGATTAACGAAAGCGGTGATAAACGCCGTCTTGCCGCTACGGCTCAGGCCGGTCACCGCCAACCGCAAGTGGCGATCCATGCCGCGGTTGACCAGCGAAGTTAACTCATTTTGTAGTCGTTTCATTGTTCTCCTTGGCAAATGCCCCACCTGACAGGTTACAGCTTGCGAAAGCGGCTCTGCACACCAAAGGTATCAGACGTCACATAACGTTCGACCTGGCGTAACTGCTGCTCGCCGCTGCCCAGTTCATACTCCAGTTGATCAAGCAACTGGCGCGGGGTCTGCGGGTGTTCGTTTTCATAACGGCTGGCGGGCGCCTCGTCCAGCATAAAGGTCAGCGCGATGTAGGCAATGATAGTGAAGAAAAACAGCCCGAAAAACATCGACAACACCACCATCACCCGAATTAACCGCACCGGCACGTCAAAATAGTGGGCCAAACCAGCACATACGCCCTTCAGCATACCTTCTTCAGGTACGCGATAAAGCTTTTTACTGCCCAGCGTGTTCGCCATTAAGACTGTCTCCAATTCGGGTGTTCTGCATCAAGAATTTCTTCCAGCGCCTGAATGCGTTCACGCATGCGCTTGGCATCTTCCGCCAGCTGTGCCAACCGTTGCATCTCCTGATGGCTCAGTTGAATGCCGCTCTGTTGCCGGTTGCTGTAATGCAGCCATAGCCAAATCGGTGCGACAAACAACACAAAAATTGTCAACGGGATGGCAAGTAATAGAGCACTCATTTCAATTCCTTCTTATTGGTTTTGGTAGGCGGCCACGGGTCGGTGGCCGCTGAAACATTACTCTGAGCGATTCATTTTGGCCTTCAGGGCCGCCAGTTGCTCACTGATGGCATCATCCGCCTTCAATTCGGCAAATTCCTGCTCCAGGCTTTTCTTTTTGCCGATGCTGACGCTTTCCGCTTCGGCTTCCATATGGTCAATCCGGCGTTCGAACTGCTCAAAACGCGCCATGGCTTCATCCAGTTTACCGCTGTCCAGCTTGCGGCGCACATCGCGTGAAGATGAAGCCGCCTGATGGCGCAGGGTTAACGCCTGCTGGCGCGCCCGTGTTTCGGTCAGTTTGTTTTCCAACTCGCCGATTTCGCTTTTCATGCGTGCCAGCGTTTCTTCCACCGTTGCGGCTTCATGGCTCAGCGTGGCGATCAGATCGGCCACCTTCTGTTTTTCGATCAGCGCAGCGCGCGCCAGATCTTCTTTATCTTTACGCAGCGCCAGTTCGGCTTTGTCCTGCCAGTCATTGAGCTGATGTTCCCCCTGTTCAATACGGCGCAGCAACTGCTTTTTCTCCGCCAGCGCCCGCGCTGAGGTGGAACGCACTTCAACCAGCGTATCTTCCATCTCCTGGATCATCAAACGCACCAGTTTCTGCGGGTCTTCCGCCTTATCCAGCAGAGTGTTGATATTGGCATTCACGATGTCGGCAAAACGAGAAAAAATACCCATAATTCACTTCCTCTTGGTCATAGGTCGGCGTCTGAGGCGCCGCGTTGAATCATACTGTTGGTATCAATACCTTATCAAAACCCGTGCCAATTTTTATTATGTTGAAAATAAAGGAATATTTATTTTTGACTCTCTTCGCACTTGCTGTAGAGTGAGTATTTTCACCAAACATTGGCGAATTTCATCATGAGCGAGCCGTTAGAAAACCTGCTGGGCGAAGCAAACGCCTTTGTGGAAGTGTTGGAGCAAGTTTCGCAACTGGCGAAACTCAACAAACCCGTGCTGGTGATCGGCGAGCGCGGCACCGGTAAAGAGCTGATCGCCCACCGCTTGCACTATCTCTCCAACCGCTGGCAGGGGCCGTTTATTTCGCTCAACTGCGCGGCGCTGAACGAGAATCTGCTGGATTCTGAGCTGTTTGGCCACGAGGCAGGGGCGTTCACCGGGGCGCAGAAGCGCCATCTCGGCCGCTTTGAACGCGCCGACGGCGGCACCTTATTCCTGGATGAACTGGCTACCGCGCCAATGCTGGTGCAGGAAAAACTGCTGCGGGTGATTGAATATGGCCATCTGGAGCGCGTCGGCGGCAGCCAGCCGCTGCGGGTGGATGTGCGGCTGGTATGCGCCACCAACGACGATCTGCCCGCGCTTGCCGCCGCCGGTAAGTTCCGTGCCGATCTGCTGGATCGCCTGGCTTTCGACGTGGTGCAGTTGCCACCGCTGCGCCAACGCCAGCAGGACATCATGCTGCTGGCCGAGCACTTCGCCATCCAGATGTGCCGCGAACTGTCCTTGCCGCTGTTCCCCGGCTTCAGCCAGCATGCGCAGGCCACCCTGCTCGGCTACCACTGGCCGGGTAACGTGCGTGAACTGAAGAACGTAGTGGAACGTTCGGTCTATCGCCACGGTTCAAGCAGCAGTGAACTGGATGAGATCATCATTAACCCCTTTGCTCAACGCACCGTGCCGGCAGCCATTGCGCCACCACAGGCCAGCGGCCTGCCCGCCTTACCGCTGGATGTGAAAGCCTGGCAGCATCAGCAGGAAAAAGAGCTGCTGGAACTGGCGCTGCAGCAAGGCCGTTTTAACCAGCGTAAAGCGGCGGAGCTGTTGGGGCTGACCTACCATCAGTTGCGTGGCATGCTGAAAAAACACGCTTTGCTGCAAAACGCTGGGCCGGAGAGCGAATAATTTTTTGCATTCAGCGAGCGGTAACGCTCGCTACTTCCCCTTTTTCACTCCCTGTCACTCCGCTCTCTCCCCTACTGCAGGGCCTTTCAAACATAACCCAAAAAAATAATCAGAACTTAATTTCTAAATTAATGAAATGATGTTCTATATTTTATTGGTCACCGTTAAAACCACTCTAGCGGTGCGAGGAAAAACCATAGCAAAGGAGTATGCACCGCCCAATCAGGCGGTGCACCAAATCAACACTCGCTGGCCTGAAATGGGGTCGTGAAAGCATTTCACAGAGTTCGGGCATGCAACACGTTGAATATTCATGCAAAATTATTATGGCAGGAGTTACTATGCATCAATCCGTTACATTGCGACGTGCAACCCTTTCCACCGCGTTGAAACTGATACTCGCCAGCGGCTTGGCCTGTTCTACGCTCGCCACTGCAGCAGACCTGGGACGCGAGGTGCTGGCAACAGGTGATGGCTGGGGATCTTATGGCCCTGGCGTCACTGGCGGCAGTGCAGCTAGCGACAGCCACATCTATGTGGTCAACACTTGGCAGGAGTTGCGTGCTGCACTCGGCGGCACCAGTGCACAAAACCAGACCACACCACGCATTATCTATGTCAAAGGCAAGATCAATGCGATGGAGAGAGCGGAAGGCGGTGGCTTGCTGACCTGCGACGATATTGCCGAGCAGGTGCAAGTACCCGGCAGCGCACAAACCTTCAGCATGGAAGATTTTATCGAGCATTTTGATCCCGCGGGCGCCTGGGGCATGGTGACCCCAGAAGGGCCATTAGAGGAGGCGCGGGTGGCAGCAACCAAACTGCAGACCAAGCAGATACAGCAACGTTTCGGCTCTAACGTCACGTTGATCGGGGTGGGGAAAGATGCCCATATCATCGGGGCGCACCTGCTGGTGAAAGAAGTCAGCAACGTGATTATCCGCAACCTGCACATTTCCGATGCCTATGACTGTTTCCCTGAGTGGGATCCTACCGACGGCAGCGCGGGTAACTGGAACAGTCTGTATGACAATATTTCGCTGATGACGGTAGAACATGCCTGGGTAGATCATGTCACGCTGGACGATGGCGATCATCCGCGCCAATCACTGCCAAAAGTGTATGGCCGTACTTTCCAGGTGCATGATGGCCTGTTGGATATCACCCACAGCAGTAACTACGTCACCGCCTCCTTCAGTATCTTTGGCGATCACGACAAAGTTAACCTGATAGGCTCTTCAGACTCACGTCTGGTGGATCGCAACAAGCTCAAGGTCACCATGCACCACAACCACTGGGTGAATCCTGGCCAGCGAGCTCCACGCGTGCGTTTCGGTCAGGTTGATGTTTACAACAACTATAGCCAGATCCTGGCAGCGGCGGACTTTACCAGCATGTGGGGTGTCGGGGTTGAATCTGCCATCTATGCGGAAAAGAACGTGATCGAATTGGCTAGCGGCATTGCAGCAAGCAAAGTGATCAAACGCTATGGCGGCCAGTATATCTTTACTAAAGACAACCTGGTTAACGGCAGCCCGGTCGATCTGCTGGCTGTTTATAATGCTTCAGCGTCGGCAGCGGATCAGCTCGCAAACAGTGTCGGTTGGATACCAGCCCTGCGGTTGCATGTGAACAACGTTAACGACGTGAAAGGGATCGTCACCAGCCAGGCTGGCTCTGGTAAGCTCGACAGCGATCACCCCTGATTCATCCGAGGTAACCTTCACTGGCAGGCCCGTGCCTGCCAGCATCGCTGAGCGGGATTTATTGCGTTATAACCTGACATTTTCATCGGTTTTATGATTTTATCGCCAGACAATTGCCGCAAGCACAGCCAAGCAGCAGAAAATTCAGCCGTTTTACTCAAGAAATTGGGTAGATTGCCAGAGTGCGATACACTAACGCTATTGCTCATTAACCCATGAAGCGTCTATGCGTGCTTTACCTCTTTGGATAATGTCGTTGAGCAGCCTGGCAACCTCAGTGCTGGCCTCAACGCCCCCCGTGCCGAGCACGGTGCCACCGCCAGCGGATATCCGCCAGAGCGGTTTTGTTTATTGTGTCAGCGGCATCCTGAACACCTTCAACCCACAGATGGCCAGCAGTGGCCTGACGGTCGATACGCTGGCTGCCCAGTTATACGATCGCCTGCTGGATGTTGACCCTTACACCTATCGGCTGATCCCGCAACTGGCGCAAAGTTGGGAAGTGCTGGATAACGGGGCGACCTATCGCTTTCATCTGCGCCGTGACGTCCCTTTCCAGACCACCGCCTGGTTCCAACCCACGCGTAAAATGAATGCCGATGATGTGGTATTCAGTTTTGAGCGGGTGTTCAACCAAAAACATCCGTTCCACTCTGTGAATGGTGGTGAATACCCCTATTTCGACAGTTTGCAGTTTGCCGACTCCGTCCAGCGGGTGAAGAAGCTGGACAACTATACCGTCGAGATCCGCCTACAAACGCCGGACGCCTCTTTCCTCTGGCACCTGGCCACCCACTATGCACCAATATTGTCGGCAGAATATGCCGCCAACCTGACGCTGGCAGGCACACAGGAATTGATCGACCGTGAACCGGTAGGGACCGGTCCATTCATGCTGAACGAATACCGCTCTGGGCAATATATTCGGCTGGCGCGCAATGACGTTTACTGGAAGGGCAAACCTCGGATGCCACAGGTGGTGATCGATCTGGGTGCCGGGGGCACCGGCAGGCTGTCGAAGCTGCTGACCGGGGAATGCGATGTGCTGGCTTACCCGGCCGCCAGCCAGCTTTCGATTCTGCGTGACGATCCCCGCCTGCGCCTCACGCTGCGGCCCGGCATGAACATCGCCTATCTGGCGTTCAACACCCGCAAACCGCCGCTGGATAATCTGAAAGTACGCCAGGCCATTGCGCTGGCGATCAATAACCAGCGCCTGATGCAGTCGATCTATTACGGTACGGCGGAAACCGCCGCCTCGCTGCTGCCGCGCGCCTCTTGGGCGTATGACAGTGAGGCACACGTCACGGCATACGATCCGGCCAAAGCCCGAGAGCTGCTGCGCGAAGCCGGGGTTGGCCCGCTGGATCTGAAACTGTGGGTGCCTACCGCCTCGCAATCCTACAACCCAAGCCCGCTGAAAACTGCCGAACTGATCCAGGCAGACTTAGCCCAGATCGGCATCAACGTCACCATCGTGCCGGTGGAGGGCCGCTTCCAGGAAGCCCGCCTGATGGAAATGAATCACGATCTCACTCTCAGCGGCTGGGCCACCGACAGCAACGACCCGGACAGTTTCTTCCGTCCGCTGCTGAGCTGCGCGGCAATCCGTTCGCAAACCAACTATGCTCACTGGTGTGATCCCAGCTTTGATGAAGTGCTGCAGGATGCGCTGTTGTCACAGCAGTTGTCGCAGCGTATCGAAAAATATCAACAGGCGCAGAAAATCCTGGAACAGCAGTTGCCGGTGTTGCCTCTGGCCTCTTCCCTGCGCCTGCAAGCCTACCGTTATGACATCAAAGGATTGGTGTTGAGCCCGTTCGGTAACGCATCCTTTGCCGGCGTGTATCGCGAACCCGCGGAGGAGGTGAAAAAGTGATTATCTTTACCTTACGCCGTATTCTGCTGCTACTGATTACGCTGTTCTTTCTGACGCTGGTCAGCTTCAGCCTGAGCTATTTCACCCCGCGTGCTCCGCTCAATGGCGCCGCCCTGCTGGACGCCTATCAGTTCTATTTCGTCAGCCTGATACAAGGGGATTTTGGCGTTTCCAGCATCAACGGCCAGGCAATTGGTGAACAGTTGCGCGAAGTGTTCCCGGCCACCATGGAGCTGTGCATTCTGGCGTTCGTACTGGCGCTGTGCCTCGGCATTCCGCTGGGCATTATTGCCGGCGTGCTGCGCGGCAAATGGCAGGACACTGCCATCAGCACCTTTGCCCTGCTGGGGTTTTCCATACCGGTATTCTGGTTAGCCCTGCTGCTGATGCTGTTCTTCTCCTTGCACCTCGGCTGGCTGCCGGTTTCAGGCCGTTTCGATCTGCTGTATCAGGTTAAACCGGTGACCGGTTTTGCGCTGATTGACGCCTGGCTCTCAGATTCGCCCTACCGCAACGAGATGATCGCCAGCGCGCTGCGCCATATGGTGTTGCCAATTATCGTTGTGGCCATAGCGCCGCTCACCGAGGTGATCCGTCTGATGCGTATCAGCACCGACGATGTGCTCGGCCAGAACTACATCAAGGCCGCCGCCACCCGTGGTCTGTCGCGCTTTACCATTATCCGCCGCCACGTCCTGCACAATGCGTTACCGCCGATCATTCCCAAACTCGGCTTGCAGTTTTCCACCATGCTCACGCTGGCGATGATCACTGAAGTGGTGTTCAGTTGGCCAGGGCTCGGCCGCTGGCTGATCAATGCCATCCGTCAGCAGGATTATGCCGCGATCTCCGCTGGCGTAATGGTCGTCAGTTCGCTGGTGATTACCGTCAACGTACTGGCCGATATTCTGGGTGCTGCCACCAACCCACTGAAGCATAAGGAATGGTATGCCCTTCGATAACGTCTACGGCGAAAAGAAAATGCCAAGCCCGCTGCGTTACACCTGGCGGATTTTTTACGGTGACACGCTGGCGATGATTGGTTTTTACGGCGTGATTGCCCTGCTGTTGCTTTCCCTCTTCGGTAGCCTGCTGGCCCCTTACGCGTTGGATCAGCAGTTCCTCGGTTATCAGCTGTTGCCGCCGTCCTGGTCACGCTACGGCAACGTGTCGTTCTTCCTCGGCACAGACGATCTGGGGCGCGATATTCTGAGCCGCCTGTTGACCGGCACCGCCGCCACCTTCGGTTCTGCGCTGATCGTCACCATTGCCGCCGCCTTTTTTGGCGTGATCCTCGGGGTATTTGCCGGGGTGACCCGCGGCCTGATCTCGGCAGTGCTGAACCATGTGCTCGACACCCTGCTTTCCATTCCTTCGCTGCTGCTGGCGATCATCGTGGTGGCCTTTCTTGGGCCGAAGCTGGAACACGCCATGCTGGCCGTGTGGCTGGCACTGCTGCCGCGCATGGTACGCACCATCTACAGCGCCGTGCATGACGAACTGGAAAAAGAGTATGTGGTTGCTGCCCGCTTAGACGGTGCCTCAACGCCACAGATCCTGTGGTATGCGGTAGTGCCGAACATTGCGGCGGTGCTGGTGACCGAGTTTACCCGCGCACTGTCGATGGCGATTCTTGATATCGCCGCGCTGGGTTTTCTCGATCTTGGTGCCCAGCTTCCTTCCCCTGAATGGGGAGCGATGCTCGGTGATTCGCTGGAACTGGTGTATGTCGCGCCCTGGGCGGTGATGCTACCCGGTGGTGCCATTCTGGTCAGCGTGCTGTTGGTTAACCTGTTGGGCGATGGCATGCGCCGCGCGATTAATGCGGGAGTGGAATAATGCCGTTACTCGATATCCGCAATCTGACGATTGAATTTATGACCGCCGAAGGCCCGGTCAAGGCGGTCGATCGCGTCAGCATGACGCTGACCGAAGGCGAAGTACGCGGCCTGGTGGGCGAGTCCGGATCGGGGAAAAGCCTGATCGCCAAAGCGATTTGCGGCGTCACCAAAGACAACTGGCGCGTTACGGCCGATCGTTTCCGCTTCGACGACATCGATCTGCTGCAACTGACGCCGCGCGAACGGCGGAAGCTAGTGGGGCATAACGTTTCGATGATCTTTCAGGAACCCCAGTCCTGTCTGGATCCGTCCGAAAGCATTGGCCGCCAGTTGGTACAGACAATTCCCGGCTGGACCTACAAAGGCCGCTGGTGGCAAAGGTTCAACTGGCGCAAACGCCGCGCCATCGAACTGCTGCACCGCGTCGGCATTAAGGATCACGACGACATCATGGGCAGTTACCCCTACGAATTAACCGAGGGGGAATGCCAGAAAGTGATGATCGCCATTGCGCTGGCCAACCAGCCACGGCTGCTGATCGCCGATGAACCTACCAACGCCATGGAACCCACCACCCAGGCGCAGATTTTCCGCCTGCTGGCGCGCCTCAATCAGAACAACAACACCACTATCCTGCTGATCAGCCACGATTTGCAGATGATGAGCAAATGGGCAGATCGGATAAACGTGCTGTACTGCGGGCAAACGGTGGAAAGCGCCCAGTGCGAGGAGCTACTCGCCGCCCCACACCACCCTTACACCCAGGCGCTGATCCGCTCCATGCCGGATTTTGGCCGTTCGTTGCCGCATAAAAGCCGCCTGAACACGCTGCCGGGGGCGATCCCATCCTTGGAGCACCTGCCGATCGGCTGTCGTTTGGGGCCACGCTGCCCCTACGCGCAGAAGACCTGCATTGAAACCCCGCGCCTGCGCGCGGTGAAAACCCGTCTGTTTGCCTGCCACTTCCCGCTGAACATGGAGGAGCAATAACATGGAAACGCTGTTGGAAGTGCGCAATCTGGCGAAAACATACCGCTATCGCACCGGGCTGTTCCGCCGCCAGAATGTGGAGGCAGTAAAATCCGTCAGCTTTACCCTGCGTGAACGCCAGACGCTGGCGATCATCGGCGAAAACGGCTCCGGTAAATCCACCCTGGCGAAAATGCTTTCCGGCATGATCGAGCCCTCTTCCGGCGAAGTGTTGATTGATGACCATCCGCTGGAGTATGGCGATTATCGCTACCGTAGCCAGCGCATTCGCATGATTTTCCAAGATCCCAGCACCTCGCTCAATCCACGTCAGCGCATCGGCCAGTTGCTGGATGCGCCGTTGCGGCTGAATACCGACCTGGAGGCCGCAGAGCGCGAAGCGCGTATCAACCAGACTTTACGCCAGGTGGGCATGCTACCGGACCACGCCTATTATTATCCGCACATGCTCGCTTCGGGCCAGAAGCAGCGTGTTGCCCTGGCGCGCGCACTGATCCTGCAACCCCAGGTGATTATCGCCGATGAAGCGCTGGCATCGCTGGATATGTCGATGCGTTCACAAATCATTAATCTGATGCTCGAGCTGCAGGAAAAGCATGGAATATCATATATTTATGTCACCCAACATCTGGGCATGATGAAGCATATCAGCGATCAAGTGATGGTGATGCATGAGGGTGAAATCGTTGAGCGTGGCAGCACGGCCGAGGTGCTGGCAGCCCCGTTGCATGAGCTCACCAAACGCCTGATCGCCAGCCATTTTGGTGAAGCACTGACTGCCGATGCCTGGCGGCGTGATGGCGGCAAGTTCTAATTCCGAGCTAAACCTAAAGGATAACGTTATATGGGTTTTTTAACCGGCAAACGCCTTCTGATCACTGGCGTTGCCAGCAAACTTTCCATCGCTTTTGGTATCGCGCAGGCCATGCATCGTGAAGGTGCCGCACTGGCTTTCACCTACCAGAATGACAAACTCCAACCGCGCGTAGCGGAATTCGCGGCGGCATTGGGGTCCAACCTCGTTCTGGAATGCGACGTGGCGCAGGATGCAAGCATCAGCGCCATGTTTGCCCAATTGGGGCAACACTGGCCCACGTTTGATGGTTTCGTCCACTCGATCGGTTACGCCCCGGCGGATCAATTGGATGGCGATTACGTCAACGCCGTGACGCGTGAAGGCTTTGCCATCGCGCATGACATCAGTTCCTACAGCTTTGTCGCCATGGCCAAGGCGTGCCGTCCTATGCTCAACGCCGGTTCGGCATTGCTGACGTTGTCTTACCTCGGGGCAGAGCGCGCGATTCCCAACTACAACGTGATGGGCCTGGCAAAAGCCTCGTTGGAGGCCAACGTGCGCTATATGGCCAACGCCATGGGGCCTGAAGGGGTGCGCGTTAACGGCATCTCCGCCGGGCCGATCCGCACGCTGGCAGCATCTGGCATCAAAGATTTCCGCAAGATGCTGGCCCATTGCGAGGCCGTAACGCCGATTCGCCGTACCGTCACCACCGAGGACGTGGGGAACACCGCCGCCTTCCTGTGCTCCAACCTGGCGGCCGGTATTTCCGGTGAGATCGTCCACGTTGACGGCGGTTTCAGCATTGCTGCGATGAACGAATTAGAGCTGAAATAACGCGCCAGCCAATGAAACAGGGCCGAATTACTTCGGCCCTGTTTCATCTGCCCTCTACGTTTTCCCGTACAGATTAAAAGTGACATTGTCACCCAAAACCTATTGCACTAACCACTCCTGCGCTGCATCAAAGAAATGCTGTGCCAGCGGGGTCGCGCGGCCCGGTTCGGCAATCACCAGCGCGGCATGGCGCGCCATCGGTGCAATAGCAATCGCCCGCCGTTGCAGCTGTGGCATCATCTCTGGCAACAGGCTGCCGCTGGGGAATAGCCCACAGCCCAACCCGACAAAAATCCCCTGTAACAGTTGGAAGATCGACGTACTTTCCAAGCGCGCATGCAGCGTTAGACCGGCGTCGCGGAAGTGTTGATCAAGATAACGGCGGAAATAACGCGTCGGCTCAGCCAGGCACAGCGGTAAGGCGGCCACCGCCTCTAGCGTCAGTGGAGTCACCCCTGCCAGCGCGGGGAAATGCTGTGGGTGAAACACCAGTTCTACCCCGCCGTCAGCAAGCGGTTGTGATTGAAAATGCAGTTCTTTGAGGGTGGGCCGTTCAAAAAAGCCGATACCAATGTCCACCGTGTGGGCGGTGAGCGCTTCCAGCAACTGATCGGCACTCATCACTGCCACCCGATAATCCAGTTGCGGATAACGCTCACTGACCGCCTTTAGCAATTGCGCCAGCGAAATGCTGCACTGTGGCACGGTTCCCAGGCGTAGTGTGCCGTTCAAGCCATGCTTGAGCGACTCCACCTCCAGCTTCAGCCCCTGATAAACCGAGACAATTTCCCGCGCCCACACCAGCACCCGCTCACCCTCAGCGGTAAACCCTTCGAAATTGTTACCCCGATTGATCAGCGCCACGCCCAGCTCTTTTTCCAGGTTTTTCAGCCGCATGGATAGGGTTGGCTGGCTGACGAAGCTGGCCTCTGCCGCGCGGCCGAAATGGCGCTCACGCTCAAGATTACACAGGTAAATCAGCTGCTTAATATCCATGTCTTAGCCTGGAAGATAAGTTTTTTGCCGAGTATATCACTCTGGCGATAAATACCCTCTATGCCATCATTGCTCCATTCGATTAGACGCCCCGCCTGCACGACTCTAAGCTTGTGACATAAATACTCAAAATGCTTAAAAAAACGCTTACCTACTAGCAACAATATTCACCTGCGAAGAAAAAAATGAAATTCAAACCGTCAATCAAGCCTTATCGCGGCGCGGCGGGTGGCTGGGGCTCGTTAGAAGCCACCACCCGCTATGTGTTCGACAGCAAACAACCGCTGAAAAACCTGCGCAACCTGCTGCGCGTTAATAAAGCGCGCGGTTTCGACTGCCCTGGCTGTGCCTGGGGCGATGATAACCACAGCACCTTCAGTTTCTGCGAAAACGGAGCCAAAGCCGTCAGTTGGGAGGCCACGCGCAGCGCGGTTGAACCGGCCTTTTTCGCCGCCCACAGTGTCAGCACGCTGCTGCAGCAAAGCGACTATTTTCTGGAATATCAGGGGCGTCTTACCCACCCAATGCGTTATGACGCAGCCAGCGATCGCTATCAGCCTATCAGCTGGCCAGCGGCTTTTACGCTGATTGCCCAGCACATCCGGCAAATGGACAACCCTAGCCAGATCGAGCTTTACACCTCGGGCCGTGCCAGCAACGAAGCCTCTTACCTTTACCAGCTGTTTGGCCGCATGCTGGGCACCAGCAATTTCCCCGATTGCTCGAATATGTGCCACGAAGCCAGCGGCGTTGGCCTTAAGCAAAGCATCGGCGTGGGTAAAGGCACCGTCCGCATGGAGGATTTTGAGCTGGCCGATGCTATTTTTGTGTTTGGCCAGAATCCGGGCACCAACCACCCGCGCATGTTGCACAGCCTGAAACAGGCGGCTAAACGTGGCGCACGCATCGTCAGCTTTAACACGCTGCGCGAGCGCGGGCTGGAGCGTTTTGCCGATCCGCAGAACCCACTGCAGATGCTGACGCCAACATCCTCCCCCATCAGTTCGGCCTACTTCCAGCCCAATCTCGGTGGCGATCTGGCTGCCGTACGCGGCATCGTGAAAGCGCTGCTGGAAACCCATCGCCAGCGGCTGGCGGAGGGGCAAGCCGGGCTGTTCGACCGGGTGTTTATTGAGCAGCACTGCATCGGCGTTGAAGAATATCTGGTACAGGTGGATGCCAGCGCTTGGTCGCACATTACGCAGCAATCAGGCCTGAGCGAAAGCCAGCTACGCCAGGCAGCGGCAATCTATCAGAGCGCCGAACGCGTGATCTGCACCTGGGCGATGGGGATCACCCAACATAAACATTCGGTAGCGACGGTGCGTGAAATCACCAATCTGCAACTGCTGTTTGGCCAGTTGGGTAAACCGGGGGCAGGATTGTGCCCGGTGCGCGGCCACAGCAATGTGCAAGGCAATCGCACCATGGGTATTGATGAGAAAGCACCCAAAGCGCTGCTCGATAGCCTGGAACAACATTTCGGTTTCACGCCGCGTCGTGAGGCTGGGCATAACACGGTGGAAGCGATCGAAGCCATGCTACGCGGTGAGGTTAAAGTGCTGTTGGCTCTCGGCGGTAACCTGGCGGCAGCGGCACCGGATACTGAGCGCACCGCACAGGCCCTGCGCAACTGCGAACTGACGGTGCACATCAGCACCAAGCTGAACCGCAGCCACCTGATCACCGGGAAAGAGGCGTTGATTTTGCCTACGCTGGGGCGCACCGAGTTGGATCTGCAGGCCAGCGGGCCGCAGTTCATCACGGTAGAAGACTCTTTCAGCATGGTGCATGCCTCAGAAGGCATCGGCAGGCCGCTGTCCGAAAATCAACGTTCGGAAACCGCCATTGTCTGTGGCATTGCCGATGCGGTGCTGGGTAGCGAAACGCTGGACTGGCTAGCGCTGGCCGATGACTATTCGCTGATCCGCGATCATATTCAGGCCACCCTGCCCGGCTTTGACAACTTCAACCAACGCTGCGAACAACCCGGCGGTTTTTATCTGGGCAATGCCGCCGCGGAACTGCGTTTCGCGACGCCAAGCGGCAAGGCACAGTTCAGCGCCGCAGCGCTGCCAGAAACGCTGCGTGCCCATCCGGGGGCAGAGCAAGCTCCCTTTACGCTGCAGACCCTACGTTCGCACGATCAGTACAACACCACCATTTATGGGCTGGATGACCGCTATCGGGGGGTCTATGGCCAGCGGGAAGTACTGTTTATCCATCCGCAAGATTTGGCTGATCTTGGTCTGCAGGAAGGTGAATTGGTGGACATTGAAACCCTATGGCATGACGGCGTGGTGCGCAAAGTCAGCGGCTTCAAGCTGGTCAGCTACGCGATACCGCGCGGCAACCTGGCCGCCTACTATCCCGAGACCAATCCATTAGTGCCTCTAACCAGTTTTGGTGATGGCACCGGTACGCCCACCTCCAAATCCATCCCGGTGACGATCCGCCGCTGTGCCAGCGCCCCCGCCTTGCGTATCGTCTAGCTCTGATGGCAAACCATGGCTGGAATCGCCATGGTTTGTTCTTAGCCCATCGGGCCGTTCAACACACATCAACACAGTGAAATCGTGACGTTAGGCTTGCCCACAGCAGGTGATTCGCGTAAAACTGTCTGCCGCAAATCTTGCCACTCACAACCCATTCACTGGACGATATGTTTCAAGATAACCCGCTGCTGGCGCAGCTTAAACAGCAACTTCACTCTCAAACCCCGCGTGTTGAAGGCGTAGTAAAAGGGACTGAGAAAGGTTTTGGCTTTTTAGAAGTCGACGGTCAGAAAAGTTACTTTATTCCACCGCCGTACATGAAAAAAGTCATGCATGGGGATCGTATCGTCGCCACGCTGCACACCGAAAAAGATCGCGAGATCGCCGAGCCAGAAACCCTGGTTGAGCCGTTCCTGTCGCGTTTTGTCGGCCGTGTGCAGAAAAAAGACGATCGCCTGTCCATCGTGCCCGATCATCCCTTGCTGAAAGACGCGATTCAGTGCCGTCCAGTGCGTGAAGTGACCCGTGACTTCCAGCCCGGCGACTGGGCAGTAGCAGAAATGCGCCGCCATCCGCTGAAAGGCGATCGCGGCTTTTATGCCGACCTGACGCAGTTCATCACCGACGGCGAAGACCATTTCGCCCCTTGGTGGGTAACGCTGGCGCGCCATAATCTGGAGAGAGAAGCGCCAGAGATGGTCGCCATCAGCGAAGCGGATACCGCCCTGCCGCGTGAAGATCTCACCGCGCTGGATTTTGTCACTATCGACAGCGCCAGCACCGAAGATATGGACGATGCGCTGTACGTGCAGGATAACGGCGACGGCACGCTGCAGTTGACCATCGCCATTGCCGATCCTACCGCTTACGTCGAGCAAGGCAGCAACCTGGATGATATCGCCCGCAAACGTGCGTTCACCAACTACCTGCCCGGCTTCAATATTCCGATGTTGCCGCGCGATCTGTCCGACAACCTGTGTTCGCTGCGCCCCAACGAGCGCCGACCGGTGTTGGCTTGCCGTGTGACGATCGCCGCAGATGGCGCATTAGGGAACGATATTCGCTTCTTCGCCGCGGAGATCGAATCCAAAGCCAAACTGGTTTATGACGAAGTCTCGGACTGGCTGGACGGCATTACCGGTTGGCAACCGCCAAACGAGGTGATCGCACAGCAGATCACCTTGCTCAAAAAGGTGTGCGATGCCCGTAGTACCTGGCGCCACCAGCACGCACTGGTGTTTAAAGATCGCCCAGACTATCGTTTTGTGCTCGGTGAAAAAGGTGACGTGCTGGACATCGTCACCGAACAGCGCCGCACGGCCAACCGTATCGTTGAAGAGTGCATGATTGCCGCCAACGTCTGTGCCGCCCTGGTGCTGCGCGATCGCCTCGGCTTTGGCATCTACAACGTTCATAACGGTTTTGATCCGGCACTGGTTGAACAGGCGGTTAACGTGCTGCAGACCAACGCGGTAGAAGCCGAAGCGGCCAAACTGCTGACGCTGGACGGGTTCTGCGAACTGCGCCGGCATCTTGATGCACAGCCGACGCAGTTCCTTGATAGCCGCATTCGCCGTTTCCAGACGTTTGCAGAGATCAGCACCGCTCCTGGCCCGCACTTTGGCCTGGGGCTGGAAGCCTATGCCACCTGGACGTCGCCAATCCGCAAATACGGTGACATGGTCAACCATCGCCTGCTGAAAGCCATTATCAGCGAGCAAGCGGCCAGCAAACCGTCAGATGAAGTGACCACACAGTTAGCTGAACGCCGCCGTCTGAACCGCATGGCCGAACGCGACGTTGGCGACTGGCTGTATGCGCGTTTCCTGAAAGACAAAGCGGGCAGCGATGAACGCTTCACGGCAGAGATCATCGACGTGACGCGCGGCGGCCTGCGCGTGCGCCTGTTGGAGAACGGCGCGGTCGCCTTTATTCCAGCACCGTTCATTCATGCAGTGCGTGATGAACTGGTATGCAGCCAGGAAACCGGCATGGTGCAGGTGAAAGGCGAAATGGTTTATCGCCAGAGCGATACCCTGCAGGTCAACATCGCCGAAGTACGCATGGAAACCCGCAGCGTGATTGCCAAACCCGTTGCATAACTGAACCACAAAACCTCAGGGCGATACCGCGGTATCGCCCTTTTTTATGCTATCACGCTCGCCACTTCCCCTGTCACATCACCTTGTTTTTTCAATAAACGCCCGCTGAGTTCACAGTTTTCATCTGACCGACTTCTCTTCACGCTTAAAATCCCTATTTTTAACCTGCCACTCACTTTTACTTACGAAACATTACTTTTGTCTACTTCTACACAACAAGGAGTTGTGGAACATGAAAAACGTCAAGTCCGGCATTATCTGGCTTGCGGTGGCGTTACTTGGCGCCTTCGCTTTTGCCATGCTGGCACTCAGCCGTGGGGAGCACGTCAACGCTGTCTGGCTGGTGATCGCCGCCGTTGCCTGTTACAGCATTGCTTATCGCTTCTACAGCCTGTTTATTGCCAAAAACGTCTTTGAACTGGACGATCGTCGGCTGACTCCGGCGGAACGTCATAACGATGGCCTGGACTATGTCCCCACCAACAAGTGGGTGCTGTTCGGCCACCACTTTGCTGCCATTGCCGGTGCCGGCCCGCTGGTTGGGCCGATCCTGGCGGCGCAGATGGGCTTTCTGCCGGGCACCATCTGGATCCTGGTCGGCGTGATGATGGCCGGTGCGGTGCAGGATTTCCTGATCCTGTTTATCTCCACCCGCCGCGATGGGCGCTCGCTCGGCGAAATGGCCAAACAGGAACTGGGGGCCTTTGCCGGGGTGGTCACCATGCTCGGCGCGCTCGGGGTGATGATTATCATCCTGTCGGCGCTGGCTCTGGTGGTAGTGAAAGCGCTGGCGGACAGCCCGTGGGGCCTGTTCACCATTGCTGCCACTATCCCTATCGCGCTGTTTATGGGTGTTTACATGCGTTTTATCCGCCCCGGCAAAATTGCCGAGGTGTCGTTGATCGGCTTTGTGCTGATGATGGCGGCCATTATCTATGGCGGTAACGTGGCGCAGCATCCTTATTGGGGGCCGTTCTTTACCCTGCACGGCACCACCCTGACCTGGGTGCTGGTGATTTATGGCTTTATCGCTTCAGTGTTGCCAGTGTGGCTGTTGCTGGCACCGCGTGATTATCTGTCTACTTTCCTCAAGATCGGTGTGATCGTCGGGTTGGCGGTGGGCATCGTGTTCGCCATGCCAGAAATGAAAATGCCCGCGGTGTCGCGCTTTATCGACGGCAGCGGCCCGGTCTTTGCCGGCTCACTGTTCCCGTTCCTGTTTATCACCATTGCCTGCGGCGCCATTTCCGGCTTCCACGCCCTGGTTTCCAGCGGCACCACACCGAAACTGGTGGAACGTGAAAGCCATATCCGCTTTATCGGCTATGGCGCAATGCTGATGGAATCCTTTGTGGCGATCATGGCGCTGATTTGTGCCTCGGTGATCGACCCGGGCGTTTACTTTGCCATGAACTCCCCGGCGGCGCTGATCGGCACCACGGTGGAAAATGCGTCGCAGATGATCAACGGTTGGGGCTTTATGATCACCCCTGAGGCGCTGACGCAAATCGCCAAGGACGTGGGTGAAAACTCCGTGCTGTCGCGGGCTGGTGGTGCACCGACCTTCGCCGTTGGCATGGCGCATATCATCACCGAAGTGTTCAACAGCCGCACCATGATGGCTTTCTGGTATCACTTCGCCATTCTGTTTGAGGCGTTGTTTATTCTGACCGCCGTCGATGCCGGTACCCGCGCCTGCCGCTTTATGGTGCAGGATCTGGTAGGCATCGCCGTTCCACGCCTGGCTAACAACCGCTCCTGGTTCGGTAACCTGGCGGGAACCACCGTCGCGGTATCCGGCTGGGGTTTCTTCGTCTATCAAGGGGTGGTTGATCCGTTGGGCGGTATCAACACCCTATGGCCGCTGTTCGGTATCGGTAACCAGATGCTGGCTTCGATGGCGCTGATCCTCGGCACCGTGGTGCTGTTCAAAATGAAGAAGCAGCGTTACGCCTGGGTGACCATTCTGCCGACCATCTGGCTGTTTATTACCTCAATGACCGCCGGCTGGCAGAAGATCTTCCACGAAAAACCGAGCATTGGCTTCCTGGCGCAGGCGAAAAAATTCTCTGCCGGGATTGAACAAGGCACGCTGATCGCGCCGGCAAAATCGCTGAAAGACATGGAAACCATCGTGTTCAGCAACCAGATTAACGCCGCGTTGTGCGCCTTCTTCATGCTGGTTGCGGTCACCATGCTGATCTCTGCTTTCTTTGTGATCCGCCGTGCGATGAGCTCAAACACGCCGACGGTGCGCGAAAGCACTATCGTTCTGCGTGAAGAGACCGGGCGTATCTGAACACGCTAGAAGAGTAAATCAAGGGCGGCTTAGTGCCGCCCATCAACCATCAGCTCAGCAAAGTGGTGCCAAACGCGCCCTGCCAGTCCTGTTCAAACTTCTCTACCGCCGCCTGTACAGCCGGGGTGCCAATAAACTGTTCGGCCACGTCTACCGGTAGGGTGATCGACTGGCAGCCCGCCAGCAGGCACTCCAACGCCTGACGCGGCGTTTTGAAGCTGGCTGCCAGCACCTTGGCATGAGGAGCATGCAGATTAAGCAACTGCTGCAGTTCATGAACCATTGCAATGCCATCACCGCCCTGCGCATCCAGGCGGTTAACGTAAGGTGCGACATATTCCGCCCCCGCCAACGCCCCCAGCAATCCTTGGCCTGCACCGTAAACCGCCGTACCCAGCGTGGGGATCGACATCGCTTTAAGTTTTTTGATCGCCGCTAAACCTTCTGCCGTAACCGGGATCTTCACCACCAGCCCCGGCACCCGCTGATTCAGCAGCATGGCTTCCGCTACCATGCGCTCCGCATCGCTGGCCATCACCTGCGCAAACAGTTTGCCAGTACCGCCGAGCGCATCGCGCAGAGCGGGCAACACTTCCCAAATCGGTTTCCGCTCTTTGGCCACAATGCTCGGGTTGGTGGTCACACCGTGCAGCGGCAGCACCCGCGCCAGACGTTTCACGGCAGTGACATCGGCGGTATCAAGATAAAGCTCCATATCGGTCTCCTGATTATTTTATAAACAAATTCAGACTCTCATCATAATAAGGCAAAAAGGCCTTTTTTATTTGACTAAAATCAATACAAGTTTCATTCGAAAGATATTTAATTTGCGTAAGAAGAATTTTAACGTCACAGGTGACCCATGCTTTTCAATCTGCAGCGCTATTCCACACATGATGGCCCAGGCATCCGCAGCGTGGTGTTCCTTAAAGGATGCTCTCTGGGCTGCCGCTGGTGCCAGAACCCGGAAAGCCGTTCACGCCAGCAGGAATTGCTGTTCGATGAACGCCTGTGCCTGGCTGGCTGTACCCTGTGCAGCGAACGTTGCCCGCACGCCATTACGCGCACGCCAGAAACGCTGACGATTCAGCGCACACAGCTCACCGCCGCTGATTTTGAGGCACTGAACGGTTGTTGCCCCACCGGCGCGCTGAGCATTTGCGGCAATGCGCTAGATCTCGACGCCGTAATGGCCGAAGTGCTGCGCGATAAGCCCTTCTATCTGCGCACCGGCGGTGGCCTGACGCTTTCCGGCGGTGAACCTTTTATGCAACCGGAGATCGCCGCAGCACTGCTCAAGCGTGGACGCGAGGCCGGTATTCATACGGCGGTAGAATCCTGCCTGCACACGCCGTGGTCATATATTGCGCCGTCACTGCCCTGGCTTGATCTGATGCTGGCCGACCTCAAGCATGTTGACGAGGTGCGCTTCAAACAATGGACCGACGGTTCCGCCAAACGGGTGATGGACAACTTCCGCCGCTTGGCGGCGGCAGGCACCGAGATCACCGTAAGGGTGCCGTTGATCCCCGAGTTCAACGCCGATCGCGCTTCGATCCGTGCCATTACCGACTTTGCCGCCGACGAGGTTGGCGTGAAAGAAATTCATTTTCTACCGTACCACACGCTGGGCATCAATAAATACCATCTGCTCGGTATGCCTTATCACGCTTCCCGTACCCCACTGGACGACCCTGAACTGCTGGCCTATGCCGAAGATTACGCCAGCGCCAAAGGCTTGACCGCCATTTTACGAGGATAACATTATGACAACGCTGGATCTGACCACCCTGACCGAACGCACCCAGGCGCATAAGAACGCGCTGATCCATATCGTTAAACCCCCGGTCTGCACCGAGCGCGCACAGCATTACACCGAAACCTACCGGCAGCATCAGGATAAACCGCTGCCGGTGCGGCGTGCATTGGCGCTGGCTAACCACTTGGCAAACCGCACTATCTGGATCAAAAACGACGAGTTGATCATCGGCAACCAGGCCAGCGAACTGCGCGCTGCGCCGATCTTCCCGGAATACACCGTCAGTTGGATCGAAAGCGAAATTGACGAATTAGCCGATCGCCCTGGCGCGGGCTTTTCCGTCAGTGAAGAGAACAAAGCGATACTGCATAAGCTGTGCCCATGGTGGCGCGGGCAAACCGTGCAGGATCGCTGCTACGGCATGTTTACCGATGAGCAGAAAGCGCTGCTGGCAACCGGGATCATCAAAGCAGAAGGTAATATGACTTCTGGCGATGCCCACTTGGCGGTCAACTTCCCGCTGCTATTGGAGAAAGGCCTGGACGGCCTGCGCGACAAGGTCGCCGAACGCCGTGGCCGCCTGCAGTTGACCGACTGGGACGATCTGCACAAAGAACAATTCCTGAAGGCTATCGATATCTCTCTGGCGGCGTTAAGTGAGCATATTCTGCGCTTCGCCCTGTTGGCCCGCGAGATGGCGCAGGAAGAGAACCGTATCTGGCGCCGCGAAGAGTTGCTGACCATGGCCGCCAACTGTGAATTGATCGCCCACCAGCCACCGCAGACCTTCTGGCAGGCGCTGCAACTGTGCTATTTCATTCAACTGATGCTGCAGATTGAATCCAACGGCCACTCGGTTTCTTTTGGTCGCCTCGATCAGTACCTCTACCCCTGGTATCGTCGCGATGTCGAGCTGGAGCAAAACCTGCCGCGCGAAAAAGCCATTGAGATGCTGCACAGCTGCTGGTTGAAGCTGCTGGAAGTGAACAAGATCCGTTCCGGTTCGCACTCCAAAGCCTCGGCCGGTAGCCCGCTGTATCAGAACGTGACTATCGGTGGCCAGAAACTGGTGAACGGCCAACCCGTAGATGCAGTCAATCCGCTGTCTTACACCATTCTGGAATCCTGCGGCCGCCTGCGCTCCACCCAGCCCAACCTCAGCGTGCGTTACCACGCCGGGATCAGCAATGACTTCCTCGATGCCTGCGTGCAGGTGATCCGCTGCGGGTTTGGTATGCCAGCGTTCAACAACGATGAGATCGTTATCCCCGAATTTATCAAACTGGGGGTCGAGCCGCAGGATGCCTACGATTACGCCGCTATCGGCTGTATCGAAACCGCCGTGGGTGGTAAGTGGGGCTATCGCTGCACCGGCATGAGCTTTATCAACTTTGCCCGCGTGATGCTGGCGGCGTTGGAGCAAGGGCGCGATGCCACTTCCGGCAAAATCTTCCTGCCACAGGAACATGCGCTTTCACAGGGCAATTTCCGCCAGTTTGATCAGGTGCTGGAGGCCTGGGATACGCAAATCCGCTACTACACCCGCAAGTCGATCGAGATTGAATGCGTGGTGGATACCGTACTGGAAGAGAATGCCCACGATATCGTCTGCTCCGCGTTGGTGGATGACTGCATTGAGCGCGGCAAGAGCATCAAGCAAGGCGGCGCGAAATATGACTGGGTTTCCGGTTTGCAGGTGGGGATTGCCAACCTCGGCAACAGCCTGGCGGCAGTGCGCAAGCTGGTGTTCGAGCAAGGGATCATCGGCCAGCAGCAGCTGGCGCAGGCGTTGGCCAACGACTTCGCCGGGTTGGACGGTGAGCAATTACGCCAACGGCTGATCAACGTCGCACCGAAATACGGTAACGACGTGGACGACGTTGACCAGTTGCTGGTGCGCGCTTATCAGACCTATATCGACGAATTGAAGCAGTATCACAACACGCGCTTCGGCCGTGGCCCGATTGGCGGCACTTACTATGCTGGCACATCCTCCATTTCTGCCAACGTGCCGTTTGGTGCGGCCACCATGGCGACGCCAGACGGCCGTAAAGCTCATACGCCATTGGCGGAGGGGGCCAGCCCGGCTTCAGGCACCGACCACTTGGGGCCAACGGCGGTGTTCAACTCGCTGTCCAAACTGCCGACCGCTTCGATTCTTGGCGGTGTGCTGCTCAACCAGAAGCTGAATCCGTCGACGCTGGAAAACCCGCGCGACCGCGAGAAACTGATGCTGATGCTGCGTACCTTTTTCGAGACCTATCACGGTTGGCACGTGCAGTACAATATTGTCTCGCGGGAAACGCTGCTGGCCGCGAAGCAACATCCTGACCAATATCGTGATTTAGTGGTGCGGGTGGCTGGATATTCTGCCTTCTTTACCGCATTATCCCCAGACGCACAGGATGATATTATCGCGCGCACCGAACATACTCTTTAATCAGTGAACTTGGCGGCTGCCCCTTGGCAGCCGCACATCAGGCCTCTATGAATTCAAGACAACAAACCATATTGCAGTTAGTTAACGATCGGCGGCGCATCAGCGTCAATGAACTGGCGCGCGCCGCTGGCGTTTCTGAGGTGACGATCCGCCAAGATCTCAATCTGTTGGAAAAGCGCAGCTATCTAAAACGCGTGCATGGCTCAGCGGTAGCGTTAGAGAGTGATGACGTCGATGCCCGTATGATGTCCAATTTCCGCCTTAAGCAGAAGCTGGCGCAATATGCCGCTTCGCTGGTCAACGACGGCGAAACCATCTTTATCGAAAGCGGCAGCACCAACGCCCTGCTGGCCCGCTATCTTGCCGAACGCAAGCGCATCACGCTGATTACCGTCAGCCATTACATCTCCCATTTGCTGAAAGAGACCGAGTGCGAGGTGATCGTGCTAGGGGGGATGTATCAGAAAAAAAGCGAAACCGTGGTCGGCCCGCTGACGCGGATGTGCATCCAACAGGTGCATTTCAGTAAGGCATTTATCGGGGTTGATGGCTACCACGCCGAAACCGGCTTTACCGGCCGCGATATGATGCGCGCCGACGTGGTTAATGCCGTGCTGGCCAAAGGGGTGGAAAACATTGTGCTGACCGACTCGTCAAAATTCGGCCAGATACAACCTAACCCACTGGACCCTATGAGCCAGATTGGCCGGGTGATCACCGATTCGCGCCTGGATCCCGACTATCAGCAGGCGCTCAAACGCCAGGGTATGCGGTTGGATTTGGTAAACGAGTAAACGGGGCCTGCTGGCCCCCAGACTACTGGCCGTAATAGGCGTGTTTGCCGTGCTTGCGCAGGTAGTGTTTATCCAACAGCGTCTGCTGCATGTTGGCCAGGGCCGGTGCCAGCTGGCGCGAAAAAATCCCCATGTAGGCCACTTCCTCCAGCACCACGGCATTATGCACCGCGCTGTCGGCATCTTTGCCCCAGGCAAATGGGCCGTGGGAATGCACCAATACCGCCGGAATCGCTGCCGCATCCAAACCGCGCTCAGCGAAGGTCTCAACGATTACTCGCCCGGTTTCCCACTCGTAGCGGCCATTGATTTCCGCCTCATGCATCAAACGCGTGCAGGGAATGTCACCATAGAAATAATCTGCGTGTGTCGTTCCCCAGGCGGGAATATCCAGCCCGGCCTGCGCCCAGATGGTGGCATGGCGCGAATGGGTATGCACAATCCCGCCCGCGGCGGCAAAATTCAGATAGAGCACCCGGTGGGTATCGCTATCCGACGAGGGTTTCTTGTTGCCCTCTACTACCTTGCCGCTTTCCAACTCCACCACCACCATATCGTCGCGGGTCATGGCGTCATACTCAACGCCGGAGGGTTTGATCACCATCAGCCCCTGCTGCCGATCTACCGCACTGACGTTGCCCCAGGTAAAGGTCACCAGATGGTGGCGTGGCAGCGCCAGATTGGCTTCCAGTACCTGTTGTTTAAGTTCATTAAGCATCGGTTTGTCCTTGTTGCTTGGCTTGCCGTTATTGTCGGCAGGCAAGCAACGGGCCGGTATGGCATAAATCGCTAAAGACCACGTAGGGTTCTGCTGGATGAGCGAGGATGTGCTGAATAACGGCTGCTACGCGGTAATATTTTCAGCTCGGTTGATAAATCAGAATAATTACCCAATACCGCCGCCAAAATTAAGACTCTTTACCTATCCCGGCCAAATAAGATATTTATACTCGCTGGCAACAATAAAACCGTTCATCGCATTAAGTTATGTGGTTTTTTACGGTTATTGCCACTTTTTATCCCAATACGATCGGGGCGCAAGTAGTCAAACCCATTTGGTGATTAATGCTTATACTAGAAGAGCGTTACGCCAGTAAGGTACTTCCGTCATCCCTTTCGACCTGCGTTTGCTAGTGCATCAGCAAGACGAGGTTTTTTGGGAATAGCCCATGCTAAGGAGAAGTTACTATGAATATTAATCAACGTGTTGCCACAGCCGCTCTGGCAATTACCCTGGCGATTTCCTTGAGTTCCTGTGCAGATATGTCCAAACGCGACCGTAATACGGCAATTGGTGCCGGTGTCGGTGCCGTCGGTGGGGCCGTGCTGACCGATGGCAGTGCGTTAGGTACCGTCGGTGGGGCTGCTGTCGGGGGGCTGATTGGTCGCCAAGTAGGCAAATAAGTTACGGATCTTCATCACGTTACTGCTATGAGCCAGTGCTCTGGCAGCCGCTATTTTTACCCTGCCGCAGAAGCTCTTCTGCGGCAGGGTCTTCTGCTTAGCCCCCGGCCAGTTTCACCTTCATGCCTTTGGCTTCCAGCAGTTGCTTCAGCAGATCGCGCTTATCCCCCTGGATCTCAATCACGCCATCTTTCACCGCGCCGCCGCAGCCACATTTCTTTTTGAGTTCTGCCGCCAGTTTGTCCAGCGCAGCATCATCCAGGTCGATCCCGCTGATCAGACAGACGCCTTTGCCTTTGCGCCCGCTGGTCTGGCGTTGGATACGCACAATTCCATCCCCTTTGGCACGCTGTGGTTTGACCTCTTCCTGTTTGATACGCCCGCTGTCGGTGGAATATACCAGGCGGCTGTTATCATCGTTCATATTCTGTTCCTTAAACCAATGATGCACGGATCGCGCGGAGCGTCGCGGCAGGATCCGCCGATTGCGTAATCGGGCGGCCGATCACCATATAATCCACTCCAACGGCCTGTGCCTGCTGCGGCGTCATCACGCGGCGCTGATCGCCTGCCGCGCTGCCTTCTGGGCGAATCCCCGGCGTGACCAATTGAAACTGGCTGCCACAGGCGGCCTTCAGGCGCTGTGCTTCCTGCGCGGAACAGACTACGCCATCCAAGCCACAATCGCGGGTCAGACGCGCTAAACGTTCGGCCTGCTCCGCCGGGCTGATATCAATACCGATAGCCTGCAGATCGCTGGCCTCCATGCTGGTCAGCACGGTAACCGCAATCAGCAAAGGCGCGTCCGTGCCATAAGGCTGCAATGCCTCTTTAGCTGCCGTCATCATCCGTGCGCCACCGCTGGCATGCACATTGACCATCCACACGCCAAGCTCTGCCGCCGCAGCCACCGCATGCGCCGTGGTGTTAGGAATATCGTGGAATTTTAAATCGAGGAAAACGTCGAACCCGCGCTGGTGCAGATCGCGCACAATCTCTGGCCCGAACAGGGTGAACATTTCTTTGCCCACTTTTAACCGGCAATCTTGCGGATCAATGCGATCGGCAAACGCCAGCGCGGCATTTCTGTCGGCATAATCCAGCGCAACGATAATTGGAGATGATTTTAAGTCATTGTTATTGATATTATTTTCAGACTTCATTTCTTCTACCTTCTGTAAAATGGACATGAATTGTTAACCCACCGGCCAAAACTGACCGCCGCATTCTACATGCCAGACATTTGAAATCCCAGCCGCAACGCCGTTTGCCTTCAGTAAGGTTGCCGCAGGATAGGTCATTCTATGTCAGCCAAGGTTCCTCCCCTTAGCGCAGGGTGAGTAAATCGTCGTAAAGATGCGTAAATTGTTAATCAAATATTTTGATTAACTAGCTCAGCATTATCAGATTTTAAAGCGCGGTGGTTGGTATATTATTCAATACATCGAGAGCAACACGCTTTCAGGTCTAAAAAAATAAACTGGAGTCACCTATGAAAAACATCAAATATTTTGCAATTTCAGCCGCCATCGCATTGACCTCTTTCACCACCTTTGCCGCTGAGTCAATCGATCAGCAGCAGGCCCTGCGCATGACGGAAATCGGTGTGGTTTCTGCCGGGCAGGCCAGCACGCTAAGCAGCCTGGAAGCCAAACTGGCAGCCCAAGCAGAGGCTCAAGGTGCCAGTGGTTATCGCATCATCGCTGCCACCGGTAATAATCTGCTGCACGGTACCGCGATTATCTATAAATAAGCATTAATCGCAGGGCTCGAATTCTCGGGCCCTGGTTGTTTCCCCCCCTTCTGCTAGCCCCTCAATGTTACAAATAAATTAAATTTTCATTACGGACTGGACACATCCGCGCTGCTGACTTAGCTTGAAAGAATCTTCCCGTATAAAAGGCAGCAAAATGAGCGAGATATCGACACTTACGATAAAAATCCCTCTTGAACTTAAAGAGAAGATCAAAGCCAGCGCCCTGGAGAACGAACTTTCTCTGAGTGCAGAAGTTTGCAAGCGGCTAGAAAGCAGCTTTCAACCACCGGCCAAAGCCAGTAAAAAGCATGCGGCAGTGCATCATGACGATATTGATAGCCAAAGCACTGAAGAGGAAATTGAACAACCTCTCAGCCAGAAAGAGCTGAAGAAACTGCGTCAGCTATTGAAGGACGGCGTGAAAAGCAGCAAGAAGAAGTGATGAATTGAAAAGAAAACGGGATGATTGTTCGTCCCGTTTTTTATTGCCCGTCCAACCCACGGATCGGTTTTACCGAAGACCAGGCGCGGCATGAAGGGCAGTGCCAATACATGGAATGTGCAGTAAAACCGCATTTGTGGCAGCGATAACGCGGTTTGGTGCGGATCTGCTCCCCCACCATATCGCGCAACAGCAGCAGGCTCTCTTTGGCCCGCCCATCTTCAGCATCCGCCAAATGGTAATCCATCAAGCGATAAAATACGCGCATGGTGGGATGGCGCTGCAACTGGCGGTTGATATACACCTGCACTACGTCGCGCCCTTCCTGCTGCTCAATGACCTCCGCCAGCATTAGTTCTGCCGCCGCACCGGTGTTTTCAGCGACACAGCGCTTGAGAAAATCAGCCCAGTCATTCTGCTGCTGCGGTAAATGCGGGTAGCACTCGTGCAGCATCGGCAGCGCTTCGCTGATCAGCTCTTTATCCTGATCCAGCACGCGCTTCAAGACGTCCACCGCTTTGGGGTAATCCTCTTGCGCCATAAAGATGCGCCCCACCATGATCGATACACGGGCACACTGTTTGTCTGCCGCCGCCGCACGTTTCAGTAGCCCCATCGCCTTATCCAGATCGTCACTGCCCATCGCCTGCAGCGCCAGTTCGCAATAGAAATGGGCGATCTCAATGCGTTGTGCTTCTTTGCCCAGCTTGACCAGCTTTTCTGCCACATCAATGGCCTTCTGCCACTCACTGGTTGCCTGGTAGATCACCAACAATTGCTGCAGTGCGAAAATACGGAAATCGTCTTCGTTGACCAACTGGTTGAACATGTCCTCTGCACGGTCATACAACCCGGCGGCCATATAGTCGCGCCCTAATTGTTGCACCGCCAGAAGACGCTGTTCGAAAGTGAGGGAGGCGCTTTCCATCAGCGCCTGATGGATGCGGATAGCGCGATCGACTTCACCACGTGAACGGAACAGATTCCCCAGCGTCAGGTGGGCTTCAACGGTGTTGCTGTCCTCTTTCAACATATCCAGGAACAGATCGACCGCTTTATCCTGCTGGTTGGAAAGCAGGAAGTTAACCCCGGCCACGTATTCCCGTGACAGGCGGTTAGCATCCTGCTGTTTATCCTGCTGAGCACTTCTGCGCCCCATGTACCAACCGTACGCGGCAGCTACAGGCAGCAACAGAAACAGCAGCTCTAACATAAAAGATTATTCCTTGCTGACAACAGGCTGAGACACCGGCTCGGCAGGCGTTTCAAGCTGCAGCTCCAACCTTTTGATTTTGCGTTCTGCACGGCCCAGAGCGATGCGCGTGCGCAGGTAAAACAGCCCGCAGATAATCCAGCCGAGCACAAAACCCGTGCCGAACAAGGTGGCCAGTAAGGTCGATACGCGATATTCACCTTGAGCAACGAGATAGTTAAAGGTCACTACCTGATCGTTATGTGCACCCAACGTGACTGAAATTACAAAAATCACCAGAATTAACAAAAAAATCAGTAAATATTTCACATTCTTTCCCACAATGCCGAGTGAATCGGATGAACTCTACCCCAGAGATTTCAAGTCGCACCAAGCGAAAACTTGAAAGATGGAAGGTATGTGCCATTAAGTGGCGTCCCTGGCACCTAAGTTAGCATTTCCCATCGTGGCAGGGAAACCCTGCAACATGATAAAAGCACATATCTGTTGGCATATTCAGCAGGAAACGGAGCTTCTGGGAGAATGAATGAGAAGACTTCTCAAAATGCTAATTTTTCTGTTCGCGTTCAGCGATCTCCTGCTGTTCCTGAAGTGGAACAGTCAGCGGGCCAAACCAGCGTTGCGCCAGGCAGCAGACGAGCGTCACCAGTAGCCAGGCAATGATGGTCGCCATAACAAGATCCTGAGGCCAGTGCATACCCAGCATCAACCGGCTCGCCATCACCCCTACCGCCCATGCCATCAGCACCGCCACGGTTTTATAATGGCGACGCGGCCACAATAAGCCAGCCGCCAACAGCGCCCAGGTAGCAGCAAACACAGTATGGCCGGAAGGGAACGCAAACCCGGTTTCAAACTGCCAGTGTTTGCTCAGCCATTTCGGCACCCGTGCCTGATCCTGCAGTTGTTCTTTCACCAACGCACTGCGCTCTTTCCTGCTCAGTGAATAAAAGTACTTTTCATCAATGCGATGCGCTGACTCCAGCCATTTCACAAACGGCCGCGGTTCCTGCACCCGATCTTTAATCACCGACTTAACGCCCTGCCCGATCGCAATTGATGCCAATAACAGAATAAACACACCGATGGCCGCTTTGAGACGAAAACGCAGGCACCATAAGAACCAGACAGAGAAAAGTAGACTCGTGAAGATCCCCCAAGGCGCAGTGACGGTTTCAGTCACCCAGAAGAATCCTTTCAGCAGGTTATTATTACCACCAGGTTGCCATTGCCAACCAGAAAGCCAGACCGCAAGCGGCATCAACAACAGCACAACCGCCCCACCTGTCGTACGTTTTACTATTTCCAACATCCTATTGCCCTCACTTGGGTACAGCAAAGTAGTGTAGCGATCTTGCAATCCTAACAACACAGGTAAAATTAAACAGATAACAAACCAGTCGCAATATCACACTATATATTTATTCAACAAATGGGAGGCTTGGAAAAAATAGCTATTGATGATGCTGAAGAGTGGGCGATGCTGGAATGGTATTGGTGTACAGAGGGATGCCGATTTCGCTAGTCAATGGGAACAAATACGGTACTAAGCTCGCTATCACTGAGTACCGTTATATACCCTTCATACTTCAAGTTGCTTGGGTGTTGGCTGCCTTCACTCACCCCAGTCACTTACCTGAGTAAGCTCCTGGGGCTTATGAGCCTCTTCGAGGCTCACCCTACGGGCCAGCGCAAGCGCTGTTCAAATCAGTCTTTGACTGATTTGTCACTCTGTTGCCGCCTACAAGCAACTCGAATTATTTTGGGTATAGACAATATTATTAGTTTACTTTAACGGAAAGCAGCGACTCACGCCCAACTTCCAACCACTGTGCAGCTTGCTCTTTAGTGGTATTAAATGTGGTTAACAGCAAACGCCCATCAACGGACATGGCCAGCATAAGATTGTGGATTTCGGTATCAGCCGCAGGGGTAACAAAGTCAAACATCACCGCTTTTTGCCCATTAACATCCACTTTGCTAATTTTCGGGGAAAAATTAGCCAGCATGGCTTTCATTTGTTGAGAGAAAGCATCAAGCTGATTTTCCGCAATTTTATTCGCCGTGTAGTTGAACGCAAAATTGACGGTAGTATCCGCGTTGGTGTACACCTGAGTCGGTCGGTTATTGGCAGGATACTTAACCTTCATCACATCTTTGCTCATCTCACTGAAGGTAGTCGGCATATTCAGTGAGACTTTTTTATCTAAAACATCAACTTTTTCGACTTTTACTGCTTCGGCCATTACAGAGGTAGTAAAAAACAAAACAAAAACGCTTAATATAATACCTTTAACATTTCTCATTAATTTTAGTCCATTAAACTTAGGTGTTATAATACAATGGCATCTGTTCCATATGAGCTATCAACAATCTCAATATCATCATTTTAGCTGATGCCTTATTGTTCTTAAATAAGAACTACGTAATTTTAAAATGAGAAGCCTTTTTTCACCAGAGAAAATAACCAGATAAAACACATGTAATTTATTAGCATTACTCATAAGAATTAACTTAAATCAACCTGAATTTATCACACTATATTTACACTTCCTTATCAGTGTAGAAGTCTGAAAATTAATCTTGGGTAAATATCTTATAAAGCCATGGCAATATATTATTTATGTAATTTTCGATTAAAAATAAAGAGCAACGCTAACGAATAAAACTTGGTATTATCAATTGGTTGGTTAATGGATCGTGCAGCAAAATCGCCACCAAGGATGATCTTTCTATGTCAATGACTAGTAAGGCTCATCGGCCAGCTTGCGCGGGTAGACTTGCTCCTGATGCCGACAAGATAACGTAGCTGTCTTTAGGCGAAAATGCCTCTACATCCCAATTGTGGTTAAACTGAATACCGTATTTACGCCAGTGCATCGGCGTGACAAGGAACGCACGTACCCTATTCTCGGATGGTTTTCAGTTGGCTGCGATGGCCTGCAGCAAAACATAACCTACTGTTTTATATCGAAACCATGGGTATAGCAGATAGGAAAAAGGCCGCAAACGCGGCCTTTTTGGGGTGTTACGCAATTTATTCTTTCGGGCTCGCGTTTTCCACTCGGCTTTTTAGTTTTTGCCCCGGACGGAAAGTAACTACGCGGCGCGCCGTAATCGGAATGTCCTCACCGGTTTTCGGGTTGCGTCCTGGACGTTGGTTTTTGTCACGCAGATCAAAATTACCAAATCCTGACAGTTTTACCTGCTCACCGTTCTCCAAAGCCCGACGGACCTCTTCAAAGAACAGTTCTACCAGATCTTTGGCATCCCGTTTGCTAAGCCCGAGCTTTTCAAACAGGTGTTCTGACATTTCAGCTTTAGTAAGCGCCATAGGTTCAATCCCTCAAGGATGCTTGGAATCGCTGTTTTAGAGCCTCTACGCATCTTGCAACGGTAGCGGCAATCTCCTCTTCTTCCAGTGTACGAGCGGTATCCTGCAATACAAGACTTATAGCCAGGCTCTTGTAACCCTCTGCTACGCCCTTGCCACGGTACACATCAAACAAGTTTACGCCAACTACCTGATTTGCGCCAACTTTCTTACACTCTGCCAAAATATCTTCTGCGGCGACGTTTTCAGCCACGACAACCGCGATATCACGACGGTTTGCAGGGAAGCGAGAAATTTCACGCGCTTGAGGCACGGCGCGGGTTGCGACCTTGTTCCACTCCAGTTCAAACACTACCGTGCGGCCGTTAAGATCCAGTTTACGCTCAAGTTCTGGGTGAACTACACCGATGAAACCTACGCGCTCACCGTGCAAATAAATTGCCGCACTTTGTCCCGGGTGAAGGGCCGAATGGGCCTCTGCCTTGAACTGAATTTCAGATAATCTACCTGTCAGCTCAAGCACAGACTCCAGATCCCCTTTCAAATCATAGAAGTCCACCGGCTTTCTTGCCAGATCCCAGTGTTCTTCATGCGTATGCCCAGCAATCACGCCTGCCAGCATGACATCCTGACGGATACCCAGATTCGCCGCAGTATCAGGCACAAAGCGCAGGCCGCTTTCAAACAGACGCACACGGCCTTGCTGACGATTCTGGTTATACACCACCGCAGACAGCAGGCCAGTCCACAGCGACAGGCGCATGGCGGACATCTCTACCGAGATTGGGCTAGGCAGGATCAGCGCCTCTTCACCCGGATGCAACAAGGCCTGGACTTTAGGATCGACAAAACTGTAAGTAATCGCTTCCTGGAAGCCATGATCGACCAGCATGGTTTTTACACGCTTCAGGGCCAGATCGGATTCACGATGCTTGGTCATTACCAGGTCGGCACGCACGGGGACGTCTGGAATATTGTTGTAGCCGTAAACACGGGCCACTTCTTCCACCAGATCTTCTTCGATCTCCATATCAAAGCGCCAGATTGGCGCAACCGCCAGCCAGTGGTCGCCCTGTTCAGTCACCTGGCAACCTAAACGACGCAGAATGTCACTCACCTGCTCAGCAGGCACCACGTGACCAATCAGGCGATCCAGTTTTTCACGGCGCAGCGTGATAGACGCGCGTTTCGGTAAGGCGCTTTCATCGGTAACGTCGATGATCGGCCCAGCTTGACCGCCACAGATGTCGATCAGCAGACGTGTCGCACGCTCCATCGCTTTATATTGCAATGCGGGATCCACACCACGCTCGTAGCGGTGTGAAGCGTCAGTATGCAAGCCATGGCGACGTGCACGGCCGGTAATCGACAGTGGGCTGAAGAAGGCACACTCCAACAGCACATCCTGGGTCTCGTCGTTCACGCCGGAGTGCTCACCACCAAAAATACCGCCCATCGCCAGCGCTTTATGGTGATCGGCAATCACTAAGGTGTCGGCGTTTAATTTAGCTTCGTTACCGTCCAGCAGGCGCAGCGTTTCGCCCTCGGTAGCCATACGCACCACGATCCCACCCTCAATACGGTTCAGATCGAACGCATGCATTGGCTGACCAAGCTCCATCAACACATAGTTGGTGACGTCCACCACGGCATCAATAGAGCGAATCCCGCAGCGGCGCAGTTTTTCCTGCATCCACAGTGGTGAAGTTGCTTTCACATTGATGCCCTTCACTACGCGGCCCAGATAGCGTGGGCACGCCTGTGGCGCGTCGACACGGATTGGCAGGACGTCGTTAATCGTCGCGGCTACCGGGCTCATATCCGGCTCGGTGAGCGGCAACTGGTTCAGCACGGCAACGTCACGCGCTACGCCGATAATCCCCAGGCAATCGGCCCGGTTTGGCGTCACGCTGATTTCGATCGCGTTATCATCAAGCTTCAGATATTCACGAATGTCGGTGCCGATAGGCGCGTCTTCTGGCAGTTCGATAATGCCGTTATGATCTTCAGAAATCGCCAGTTCAGAAAACGAACACAGCATGCCTTCAGAAGGTTCGCCACGCAGCTTGGCGGCTTTGATTTTGAAATCACCCGGCAGTACCGCGCCAACGGTGGCGACCGCCACCTTCAGGCCAGCACGGCAGTTTGGTGCGCCACAAACGATGTCCAGCAGACGATCGCCGCCCACATTAACCTTGGTTACACGCAGTTTGTCGGCGTTAGGATGCTGACCACATTCCACTACATGGCCAACCACTACGCCGTTGAAAACACCGGCAACCGGCTCAACGCCGTCTACTTCCAGGCCAGCCATGGTGATTTGATCGGACAATGCTTCGCTGCTGATGGCCGGGTTTACCCACTCGCGCAACCAGAGTTCACTGAATTTCATGTGATATTCCCGCCTTACTTAAACTGTTTGAGGAAACGCAGATCGTTTTCGAAGAATGCGCGCAAATCGGTGACACCGTAACGTAGCATGGTCAAGCGCTCCATCCCCATGCCGAAGGCAAAGCCGGAGTAAACTTCCGGATCGATACCCACATTGCGCAGTACGTTCGGGTGCACCATGCCGCAGCCCAACACTTCCAGCCACTTGCCGTTTTTACCCATCACGTCCACTTCTGCAGAAGGCTCGGTGAAGGGGAAATAGGAAGGACGGAAACGAACCTGCAGGTCTTCTTCAAAGAAGTTGTTCAGGAAATCATGCAGCGTGCCCTTCAGGTTGGTAAAGCTGATGTCTTTATCAACGATCAACCCTTCCATCTGGTGGAACATCGGGGTATGCGTCTGATCGTAGTCGTTACGATAAACACGGCCCGGCGCAATGATGCGGATCGGCGGTTGCTGAGTCTTCATGGTGCGGATCTGCACGCCAGAAGTCTGGGTACGCAGCAGGCGCGTAGCATCGAACCAGAAGGTGTCGTGATCGGCACGCGCTGGGTGATGGTCGGGAATATTCAGAGCGTCGAAGTTGTGGTAATCGTCTTCGATTTCCGGGCCGGTTTCGACGGAGAAACCCAGTTCGCCGAAGAAAGTTTCGATACGATCGATAGTACGGGTCACCGGATGCAGTCCGCCATTTTCCAGGCGACGGCCTGGCAATGAGACGTCGATCGTCTCACTGGCTAAACGTGCATTCAGTACGGCGGATTCCAGCATGCTCTTACGCGCATTCAGCGCATCCTGAACCTCCTGTTTTGCCTGGTTGATCACCGCACCGGCAGCCGGGCGCTCTTCCGCTGGCACTTCACGCAGTGATTGCATCTGCAAGGTGAAATGGCCTTTTTTGCCTAAATATTCGACGCGTACCAAATCTAACGCGGCAACATCCTGGGCATCTTCTACGGCTGCCTTGGCTTTGGCAACCAGCTCTGCGAGATGTGGCATTGCTTTCCTCTTCCTCTGACCGTGATGGCCCGCTAAGTGATGATGGATTATTATTCGAGCACGCCTTTGATTTATCTTCAAAGATTTCAAGCGGTAATCAGTGGCCAACCCGTGCTCCCTCCGTCACTTACTCAAGTAAGTGATTGGAGCCTGCTGTGAGTGCAGCCAACAACGCTAACGCTTGAAAGGCGAAGACGGTGGTCAAAAACAAAAAAGCCTCCACAGGGGAGGCTCAGGCGCTACTTTTCGTTTCTCTTCTTACGCCGAAGCCCCCTGAAATCAGGCGCTAAAGTAAAAAAAGAAACGGAAAACAGCAGCGTGCATGCTTACGTTACCTTGCTGAGGGATTGCCGCCCAGTTTGCTAGCGGATGCCAATAAAAGTCAATATTTGTCTATGAAAAATAAAGATTAAAAGAGGGAGCAAGCTCCCTCTTCGTCTTTCTTACGCCAGAGCTGCTTTCGCTTTTTCAACCAGTGCGCCAAAGGCCACTTTGTCGAATACAGCGATGTCAGCCAGGATCTTACGGTCAATTTCAATAGAGGCTTTTTTCAGGCCGTTAATGAACTTGCTGTAAGACAGGCCGTTCTGACGAGCAGCTGCGTTAATACGTGCAATCCACAGCTGACGGAACTGACGCTTACGTTGACGACGGTCACGGTAAGCATACTGGCCTGCTTTGATTACTGCCTGGAAGGCAACACGATAGACGCGCGAACGGGCACCGTAGTAGCCTTTCGCCTGCTTCATAATTTTCTTGTGACGTGCGCGTGCAATTACACCACGTTTTACGCGAGCCATATGCTCTCTCCTAAAGTCTTATTCTTGATTCAAAAAATATGGCTTATGCGTACGGCAGGCACGCAGTAACCAGGACCAGATCGTTCTTAGACACCATGCCTTTCGGACGCAGGTGACGTTTACGCTTGGTTGCTTTTTTGGTCAGAATATGACGCAGGTTAGCATGTTTACGCTTAAAACCACCGCTGCCGGTTTTTTTGAAGCGCTTGGCTGCACCACGTACAGTTTTAATCTTTGGCATGTTAATTAAATCCACTTCGCATTGTTAAACAACGAATCAGTGAGGCGAATAAAACCCACGCACGCTTACACGGCGCGGGTTCGATTACTTGGAAGCCTTACTGTTTCTTCTTGGGTGCGAGCACCATAATCATCTGACGGCCTTCGATCTTCGTAGGGAAGGATTCGACCACTGCCAGATCAATATCTTCACACAGATCTTTACGGACGCGGTTAAGCACTTCCATACCGATCTGCTGGTGCGCCATTTCACGCCCACGGAACCGCAGGGTGATTTTGGCTTTATCGCCATCTTCCAGAAAGCGAATCAGGTTGCGTAGTTTGACCTGATAGTCGCCATCATCGGTGCCAGGACGGAATTTGATTTCCTTGACCTGGATAACTTTTTGCTTCTTCTTCTGTTCTTTGGTCGACTTGCTCTTCTCGTAGAGGAATTTGCCGTAATCCATGATCCGGCAAACTGGCGGCTCGGCATTTGGGCTGATTTCTACTAAATCGACGCCCGCTTCCTCAGCTTTTTCAAGAGCTTCATTCAGACTGACAATACCAATCTGCTCGCCATCGACGCCGGTTAGGCGAACTTCTTGCGCGCGAATTTCTCTGTTAATGCGATTTGGACGCGCCGGTTGAACTCGTTTTCCGCCTTTAATACTTTATTCCTCCAGTTGATGAAGACTACGGCTGCGAATTTCTTTCAGCAGCTTGTCTACGACGTCACTCACGTCCAGGCTCCCCAGGTCTTTGCCACGGCGGGTACGAACAGCAACTTTGTCTGATTCGACCTCTTTATCACCGCACACCAACATGTAAGGAACTCGACGTAGAGTATGTTCGCGAATTTTAAAGCCAATCTTCTCGTTTCTCAAGTCCGCTTTTGCCCTAATCCCTGCATCTTGCAGTTTTTTGGTCAATTGCTGGACGTAATCAGACTGGCTGTCGGTGATATTCATCACCACTACCTGCACTGGAGCAATCCAGGTTGGGTAGAAACCGGCATATTCTTCGGTAAGGATACCGATGAAGCGCTCCATGGAGCCAAGAATAGCACGGTGAATCATTACCGGAACCACGCGTTCGTTGTTTTCGCCGACATACGACGCGCCTAGACGGCCCGGTAAGAAGAAATCGAGCTGCACGGTACCACATTGCCATGCGCGATCCAAACAATCATGCAAGGTAAATTCAATTTTTGGACCGTAGAAGGCACCTTCACCCGGCTGATATTCAAACGGAATCCCGTTTTCGGTCAGCGCGGCGGCCAGATCGTCTTCAGCTCGGGTCCACATATCGTCAGTACCGATGCGCTTCTCTGGGCGGGTAGACAGTTTCACCGCGATCTTTTCAAAGCCAAAGGTGCCGTACATATCGTAGACCATCTTGATGCAGTCGTTCACTTCGGCACGCACCTGATCTTCGGTACAGAAGATATGGGCATCATCCTGGGTGAAGCCACGAACACGCATCAGGCCATGCAGCGAACCTGAAGGTTCGTTACGGTGGCAACTGCCGAACTCGCCCATGCGCAGCGGCAGGTCGCGGTAAGACTTCAGGCCCTGATTGAAGATCTGCACGTGGCCCGGGCAGTTCATCGGTTTGATGCAGTATTCACGGTTTTCTGACGACGTGGTGAACATCGCATCTTTGTAGTTTTCCCAGTGCCCGGTTTTTTCCCACAGCACGCGGTCCATCATAAACGGCCCTTTCACTTCCTGATACTGGTACTCTTTGAGCTTCATGCGCACAAAGGCTTCCAGTTCACGGAAAATGGTCCAGCCGTCGTTGTGCCAGAACACCATGCCCGGCGCTTCTTCCTGCATATGGTACAGGTCAAGCTGTTTGCCGATCTTACGGTGGTCACGCTTGGCAGCTTCTTCCAAGCGTTGCAGATAGGCGTTCAGCTGTTTCTTGTCTGCCCAGGCCGTGCCATAGATACGCTGCAGCATTTTGTTTTTGCTGTCGCCGCGCCAGTAGGCACCTGAGGTTTTCTGCAGCTTGAAATGATGGCAGAAACGCATGTTTGGCACGTGCGGGCCGCGGCACATGTCGATGTATTCTTCATGGTGATACAGGCCAGGGCGGTCGTCACGGCTAACGTTTTCATCGAGAATCGCCACTTTGTAGCTTTCGCCACGGGCAGCAAAGGTGTCGCGGGCTTCCTGCCAGCTCACTTTTTTCTTGATGACGTCGTAATCTTTGTCGGCCAACTCATGCATCCGCTTCTCCAGCAGATCCAGATCTTCCTGCGTCAGGGTATGGTCGATGTCAACGTCATAGTAGAAACCGTTGTCGATCACCGGGCCGATGGCCATTTTGGTATCCGGCCACAGTTGTTTGATCGCATGGCCCAGCAGGTGCGCACAGGAGTGGCGCATGATTTCCAGGCCTTCGGCGTCTTTGATGGTGATGATCGCCAACTGTGCATCGGATTCGATCAGATCGCTGGCATCCACCAGTTCACCGTTAACACGGCCGGCAATACAGGCTTTGGCCAGGCCAGGGCCGATATCGCGGGCAACGTCCATAGGGGAAACGGCGTGATCATAGTGACGCTGACTTCCGTCAGGAAGAGTAATAACAGGCATTAATAATTCCTTATCTACAGTGGTGACCCACACGACAGATCACATGCAGTACAGATATTCTGGTTAGTAATGAGTAAGTTATGCATCATATCTCGCCCACAATTGCCAGATTGGTGCACAACTTGATACGCCAATAAAACGCGTACCTTCAGCGGCTGTTTACAGCCCCGTGGATAATAACATTAAATTTGTAGCGGATAAATAAAGCGCAATCGCACCCGCATCAATAGGTTATTGCCGCCCACCGAAACAATTTGTAAGACTCCGTGAATATCACGATGCTTGACTTTTAAACATAATACGGCCAAATTAATCCGGGTAAAATAATAAAACCCGGGTATAAAAATGAAAGATACCATGGCCTCCGCCAAATGTACCGCATTTCTACGTTACCAACGCGTCGCTACAGGCTCCTACGCCGAAGTCGCCAACATGCTGGCAACGATCGATCTTTCAGCCGGTGGCCTGCTGGTGTTTGATGATGCCACTGGTGCGCAAGTCGATTACCCCTGGCCTGAAGGTTATACCTGGCCGCAGCCTGGGGAAAACACCCCAGCACCTGAGGCAGAACCAAACGCTCAACCTTCCGTTGGCCGGCCAAAGCTTGGCGTAGTGGCTCGTGAAGTCACGCTTCTTCCCCGCCATTGGGAATGGTTGGCACAACAGCGTGGCGGTGCCTCTGCGGCATTGCGTCGCCTAGTTGATGAAGCTCGGCACAATATGGCGGAGCAAGACCATGAGCGCCAGGCAAAAGAGAATGGCTACCGCTTTATGACCGCTATAGCCGGTTCTCTTCCTGGTTATGAAGAAGCGGTGCGTGCGCTGTTTGGCCATGACGGCAAGCTTTTTGCCGAACGTATCGCATTCTGGCCAGCCGACATCCAGGCTCATCTGGCCTGGATGACCCGTGATGCGTTCACCTCTTGAGAGCGCAACGATAAGCGCGATCAATGCTATTACACTCCTTTTAAGTGCAGGAAAACGTTAAATGCCAACCCGTTCGCAACAAGGGCAGATGCCGCTTTGGCGTATCTACCTGATCTTTTTAGTGCCGATGGTACTGTCCAACTTCCTGCAGGGATTTTCCGGCACCCTTAACGGCATCTATATCGGCCAAATGCTCGGCACTCATGCGCTGGCCGCCATTGCCGGTATGTTTCCCGTTGTCTTCTTCTTTATCTCATTGGTGATTGGCGTCGGCGCCGGGGCATCAGTGCTGATTGGGCAGGCATGGGGGGCCAATGAGCCGGAGAAGGTGAAAACCATCGCTGGCACGGCGCTGATGCTGGGCATCATCATTGGTTTGCTGGCCGCCGTGTTTGGCTCTCTGTTTGCGCGGCAGGCGTTACAAGCTCTGGGCACGCCGCCAGATGTGCTGGAAGAAGCGGTTTCCTACGCCCGTATTATGATGCTGATCATGCCGCTGCTGCTAGTGTTTATTCTGTTCACTCAGCTACTGCGCGGCGTCAGCGATACGGTTTCTCCGCTGTTGGCACTGGTGCTGTCTACCAGCGTTGGCTTGTTGCTGACGCCAGCGCTGATCCGTGGCTGGCTGGGCTTGGCCCCGTTGGGCATTCAGAGTGCAGCCCTGGCTGGAATGGTGGGGAACGCGCTGGCCATGGTCTATCTGGCGCTGCGCCTGCGCCGTAAACAACACGTCCTGGCACCCGACCGTGCCATGCTGGCCGCATTGAAGCTCAACCCGCTGGTGCTGCGCAAAGTGTTGCGCATTGGTTTACCGACCGGTTTGCAGATGGTGGTGATCTCCATCTCTGAACTGGCCATTCTGGCGCTGGTAAACCGCCACGGTTCAGATGCAACCGCAGCCTATGGGGCTGTTACACAGATCGTCAACTACGTGCAGTTCCCGGCGCTGTCGATCGCCATTACGGCTTCGATTCTCGGTGCTCAGGCGATCGGCGGTGGAAATATGGAACGGATTAGCCCCATTCTGCGCACCGGATTGATGATCAATTTCTGGCTGACCGGCACGCTGATTGTCTTGGGCTACGTGCTTTCACATTGGTTATTGGGCCTGTTCCTCACTAACCCTAACGTGCTGGCACAGGCAGAATATTTGTTACATATCATGCTGTGGAGCATGCTGGTATTTGGTTTTCAGGCGATTGTCGGTGGTATCATGCGTGCCAGCGGCGTCGTGTTGGTCCCCGTGTCCATTTCGATTTTATGTATTCTGGTTGTGCAGCTACCTGCCGCCTACCTTCTCAGCAGCCACTTTGGCCTCGAAGGCGTATGGATGGCCTTCCCGATTGCCTATTTGGCCATGCTGGCGTTGCAGACCGCTTTTTACAGGCTGGTATGGCGGCACAAAAAGATCGAGCGCTTGGTATAGCGTTGTTGATACAAAAGCGTATTGAGTACGTTCACCGTCCATTATTTTTTGGGGTTTGTTTCTATGTTGACCATTTTGCAGTTGTTTCAAGCCATCGGGCTGGGACTGGTGTTGCTGCTACCACTGGCTAACCCACTCACCACCGTAGCGTTGCTGCTTGGCCTGTCGGGCAATATGACGAGCGAAGAACGTAATCAGCAGTCGCTGATGGCCTCGGTGTATGTGTTCTTTATCATGACGATAGCGTTCTACGCCGGTCAATTGGTCATGAAAACCTTCGGCATTTCCATTCCTGGCCTGCGCATCGCCGGTGGTTTGATTGTCGCCTTTATCGGTTTCCGCATGCTGTTCCCGCAGCAAACGGCGGGCGAAACGCTGGAGGTGGAAACCAAAAGCAAAGAGCTGCGCAAGAAGACCTCCGCCAATATCGCCTTTGTGCCCTTAGCGATGCCGAGTACCGCCGGGCCGGGTACCATTGCGATGATCATCAGTTCTGCATCCAGTATCAAAGAAAACACGCTAGGCTTCGCCCGTTGGGTGTTACTGGTAGCTCCGGTGGCAACGTTCCTGGTGGTTTCAGTGATTTTGTGGGCCTGCCTGCGCAGCTCGACCAGCATCATGCGCCTGGTGGGCAAAAGCGGGATTGAGGCCATCTCCCGCCTGATGGGATTCCTGCTGGTCTGTATGGGCGTTCAATTTATTATCAACGGCGTACTGGAGATTATCTCCACCTATACTCCGAACGCCCTTTAACTCTCGCTTTAGACTGGATACAAATTTTCAGGCGCTAGCGGCAGCAACAAAACGGCGAATTTGCTCTATATGTTGCGGGCCGTAAGCGCACTGCCCGACTTCGATCTTCGGTTTGTTGCGCCCATGGAAATCGCTGCCGCAGGTAACGAATGCCGCGCGTGCAGTGGCAAAATCATACAACTGACGAGCCAGTTCCGGCCCATGGTAACTGGAGAATACTTCAACCCCCATCACCCCTGCTTTCAGCATACGCTCAATCACCTGAGTGTGATCCTGCTTAACGTTGGCACCGATATGCGCCACGATCGGGATCCCACCATTCTGGCGGATCACCTCAACCATGTCGCTCATGGCCGGGTAGGTTACCGGCATGTAGCACACCTTGCCTGGCCCAAAAAAATCCCAGTAAAAGTTGATCAAAGGCATATCCGCTCTGGCGCCACCGGCACGATAAGGAACCAACAGCGGATGCTCGTCATTGCGCTCATCTTCCAGTATCACCTCTCCCATCTGCTCTTCCTGTGGAAGAGCGTCACCACACAGCTGCTGCAACCGCTGTTCATCCAGATAGAAATTCAGTTCACGCAGCTTTTCGAACTTTTTCGGCGTCAATTCCCGCTGGATTGCACTAAAATTCTGGTGGATCGCCACAAAGTCTTCACTGGGGGTAAAACCATATCCCAGCAGATGATAGTTGCGCCCCTCAAAGGTGCAGTCAATCTCAATGCCGGACAACACATTCAGGCTGGATGAGGCTAAGGCTTTGGCTGCTGCTACCGAATAAGCATTGTTATGGTCGGTCACGGCCAGTGTGCCGATCCCCTGCTCCTGGCAGCGCGCGATCAGCACGTCAACCGGGAAGTCCGCATCATCGCTGTAATTGGAATGCATGTGCAGATCAATCTTTTCCATCTTATCTCCTCGGTTCCTGCTATCTGATTCGCACCATTGATTATGCTGACTTTATCAAAGGCCCATTTGGTCTTTTTGACCAAAGCACACTATGTTTAACCTGCAATTGAAGCACTGCGCTGGCCTGATGAATTTAATATCCATTGTATTACGAGACTAACAAGCCCGTCGGTGAAGTGCATCTCAGCGATACCACATCATCCGCAAGGCCCATCTGCGGTTCTACACGATGATTATATTGAGGGAACATCAATGCTAAAAACTCTTTACGCTTTCATTTATTTTTTGCTGATTTGCTGGCTGGTCCCTGCCACGGCGGAGACCAATAACAACCCTCAAGTTCAGGTAAGCGACAGCGTTTCTTATCAGTTGATCGATCGCTGGAGCAGTGAGCGGTTAAACCAGATTCTTAATGTCGATACCCCTAAATTTGCCGGAGTGACGGTTAAATATACCCCAGCCCACAACGCCGTTAACCTGTATCGCGTTACCTATCATTCGGTGATCCCGGAGCTCGGCAACCGGCCAACGGTGGCTTCAGGCTTGCTGGCGATCCCAGATACCGCAGGTAAAACATTCCCACTCGTGTCTTACCAGCACGGCACGGTCTATGGAAAATATCAGGTTCCCTCATTCCCGGAACAGTCACCGGAAACCCAGTTGATGATCGCGCAGTTTGCCGGGCAAGGCTATGTGGTTATTGGTGCTGACTATTTTGGCTTAGGGGTTTCCACAGAGCCTGAAGGCTACATGGTGAAAGGCAGCCACCAGCAGGCCACTTATGACATGCTGGTCGCCGCCCAAAGCGTGCTCAAGCACATGGGGCTGAGCAACGATCGTCTGTTCCTTTCCGGCTGGTCACAGGGCGGTTTTGTGACCATGGCTATGCTTGAGAAGCTGGAAAGTGTCGGCATCAAACCTCAGGGCACCACCACCGCCAGCGCCCCTGTTGACGTGTTTGCTTTGATGAACGGTTTTCTGTTTTTCCCGCGTAAGTTCGACGCCAGTTGGTTGAACAGCATTGTGATCCTATCGGCTTTCGCTTATGAAAATTACTACGGGATTCCAGGGATGGCCCGCGCATTGCTCAACGACGAATATTACGAGGTCGCCAAGAAAGCCTATGAGCGCCAACCGTTCAATCCAGAGGATATTCCTACCGATCTGCACAAACTGATACGGCCGGAATATTTCAACCCGCAATACTTTGCCAACTCGGCCTACGGCAAGCTGATCGCCGCAGCCCAAGCCTATCGCTGGGTGATCCAGTCACCGGTTCGTAACTATTACGGCGAAACAGACGAAGCCATCACGGTTGGCGTTGGCCGTATGGCGATGACCTACGCACAAGCGATGGGCTCAGGTAATACCAAGGTTGAGGCGATCTCCACGGGGGATACCACGCACCGGAGCACCTTTGCGACCGCCGTGCCACAGTGGAAATTGTGGTTCGATAGCAAATAATACGCATTAAGTAGTTTGGCTTCGTTAAACACAGAGGCCCCGCAAAGGGGCCTTAGCGATGACGATGATATTGAAAGAAGTTGAACTGATTACTCAGACATCGCCTGATAGGCGGTAGTGACCTTCCAAAGATAGCGCGGCGCCTGCGGTGCCGGGTGCTTCTTCTGGATATGTTTGTAAAACTCATCCGGGCTCATCTGGTTAATACGGTTTACCGCTACGCGCTTATCGGATGAGAATGTGCGCAGCATCGCCCCGGCACCATTGACATAAGAAACAATGGTGGCATAGCGAAGCGTTTGTGGATCGGTAATCCCGGCTAGCTGCTGGCTTTGAAGAATATTGATATAGGCCGTTCCCAGATCAATATTAACAGCCGGATCCTTCAACTCACGTGAACTGGGTTGCCCGTCTTTTCCTTTCATGCGATAGGCATCACGCCCGGCGGTTGACGCCTTCAGTTGCATTAACCCCACGGCATTTGAGGTACTGACGACGTTCGGGTTAAACCCGGACTCCACCTGAATAATGGCTTTAATCAGCTTTTCATCAACGCCATAGTTACTGGCTGCCTGACGAATATAATCACTATAAGCGACCGGTGTACCGGTGCGGTTGCTGGATGTTTGCGGTGGAGGCTTGAGCCAACCGCCCGATTTACCACTGCCTGCTGTGTTGCTGGTTGTCTGCGGATCGTTCGCACAACCGGCTAACAATAAGATTGCCATCAGGCAACTGATTTTTGTTTTCACAGAATCCCTCACTCCTTTCAATAAGTTGCTTAGCATATACAACCTGTAAGGACGCCTGCATGACTTTTTGGGTCTATTCTAAGGGTATCCATATACCAAGAGGTGATTTATGAGTCAATCTCCACCCACCTGTTTTGTGGTGACTTTCAACGTTCAGGAAGACGGTGTCACCGACATCTCCAAGCTAAGCGGGCAGCTCACTCGCGAGGGTTTTACTACCACAGTCACGGATGAAAGAGGCATTCGCCATCAACTGGAGAGCACCAGTTTTGCGTTGATTACACCGTTAGATCAACAAGTTGTGCAACAACTGGCCCAGGGGTTCGGTCAGGTTGCCTTAGGCAAGCCCCCACAGGTTACCGTTGCCACTTCCAAGGACTACGTCAAGCAGTTACATGCTGATACATTAAAATAGCCCGATTCCCCGTCGTGGAGTTCATCGCCGATCTTGGGCACGAAATCTGCGACGGTTCCCAAGCCTGCTCTGCCCACGCTATTGCTGCTGATAAATATCAGGCCGGACGATATGCCAGGCAAAGTTCTCTTCATTGATTGGCTGATAACCCACTTTTTGATATAGCCACGGAGCACTGTTGGTCACCAGCATAATGCGCCGCAGGCGTTGTAACACCGGATGCTCCAGCGAACACTCCATTAGCCAACGTGCCAATCCCTGCCGCTCAAATTCTGGCGTGACGAAAACGTCGCACAAATAACCAAACGTTGCATAGTCAGTCACCAAACGGGCAAAACCAATTTGCTGATGCGAATGGTAAAGCCCAAAACACAGGCTGTTTTCTATCGACAGGCGCACCGTTGCCGGTGAAATCCCTTTTGCCCAACGGCTAGTGGTCAAAAATGCGTGGGTAAACACCCGATCCAATTCACTCTTGTCGGTGCTGATGCGAAATTCACCACGCCGCCACTGCACATTTTGCTCCATCTGCTACTCCTGATGCTCGCTGATTAAAGACACAATCCATAAACATCGCTGAGCGGCCAACAACTTGCAACAGTTGGCGTACTTAAATTAATCAATAGCGTATATACTTTGAGCAGAAACACGGCAGTGAAATTATCGTCAATAGTTGGTGTGGCTGTGCGCCATGTCGTGTTTTCGCAACAGGAAAGACGCTAACCTAATGAAATCGCAGGCAACACAGAGGGGAATGACTATGTGGCAAGCCGTTAGTCGTCTGTTGAGTGAACATCTTGGCAGCGCAGAAATCCGCGAAAGGACTGAACTACCCGGAGGCGAAATCCATTCGGCGTGGCGCGTGAGTTACGGTGACAGCGAGGTGTTTGTGAAATGCGATACCCGCGAACTGCTGCCGATATTCACTGCCGAAGCCGATCAACTGGCCCTGTTGGCGCGCAGTAAGACCGTACGTGTGCCCGAAGTGTACGGTGTTGGCAGCGATCGCGATTACAGTTTTCTGCTGCTCGAATATCAACCGCTTAAACCCTTAGATGCCCATGGTGCACACCGTCTGGGCCAGCAGTTGGCTCGCCTGCATCAATGGAGTGAGCAACCGCAATTCGGCTTGGATTTCGATAACGATCTTTCCACCACACCACAGCCTAATGCCTGGCAACGTCGCTGGGCCGAATTCTTTGCCGAACAGCGCATCGGTTGGCAATTGCAGTTAGCGGCGGAAAAAGGCATGACCTTCGGTGATATCGATGAAATCATCGACGTGGTGTATCTGCGGCTGCAAAACCATCAGCCACAGCCTTCCCTACTGCACGGTGATTTGTGGCCCGCCAACTGTGCGCTAGCCGCCGATGGGCCATTCCTGTTCGATCCTGCCTGCTACTGGGGCGATCGCGAGTGCGATCTGTCCATGTTGCCGCTCTATCCAGACCTGCCCGCGCAGATTTACGATGGCTATCAAAGCGTCTGGCCGCTGGAGGCTGGCTTTATCGAGCGGCAGCCGCTGTATCAGCTTTATTACCTGCTCAACCGCAGCAACCTGTTTGGTGGCCAGCATTTGGTTAACGCCCAGCGCGCCGTCGACGCTCTGCTGCGTCCTGACGCCTTCTAAATCATCAGGGCGCTGCAAGCAGCGCCCTAACATTTCCCATCACTGCTACACAGCACCCGCCATCTGCCCCAGCAGTTTAAGCACAAAATAGGCAATCACTGCGATGATCGCTGGCAGAATATACAACGGAAAATACTGCAGAAAGATGGTATGACGCGGCAGCGTAATGCGTTCTTCTAACTGCGCACGCGTTTGCCCGTCACTCCCTTTCGCCTGCTCTAAAATCATCTGATCTTCCAACCCTTCACGGATAAACTTCACTTGACGCGACATCCGCGCGCCGGAAGTCTGTAACGCCAGGCCCACAAAAATCAGAAAGTAGATGATGATGAACATCAGATTCGCCCCGCTGAACAGGCTTTTCTCCAGGTCCGGTACCGGCGAGTTGTACCAGAAAATATTCAGGAACGAGGTATTAAAACGCACCATATCCACGATAACGTGAACAAAATCCAGCATCACGGCGTTAATCCCTTTGGTTTTCTCACTGTGCTGATACACAAAGCTCAACAGCGAAACCAGCGTTGAAAGTAACGCCGGGATAAAAACCACCCATCCCAGAAGACGTTTCAGTATGGCAATGCGCCCAGCCTGTTGATACGTCATGTATTCCCCTTGTGTCAGTGACATAACCATAATGGGCTAAGTCTACCTGTAGTTAATGAAACTCGCCCACCGTTTTCTTTACCCAGCGATGAGCAAAGCCTGCGTTCTGGCAAAACAGGGGAGGTACAGCGCTGCCGGCAAAAATGTTAAACTGGCGAAAACGTGATCTTTTACCGGCGCAGTAGGAGTTACTCATTAATGACTTATTCACAACGCATAGATACCGCTATTTTTGACATGGACGGTTTGTTGATCGATTCAGAGCCCCTGTGGTTGCAGGCGGAACTGGATATCTTTGGCGCGCTGGGGCTGGATCTCTCCGATCGCCACAAGCTGCCAGATACGTTGGGCCTACGCATCGATCTGGTGGTGAAAATGTGGTACCAGTCAATGCCATGGCAAGGCGTATCACAAGAAGAGGTGGCTGGGCGTATTATCGAACGGGCTATTGAACTGGTGCGCGAACAACGCCCGCTGCTGCCTGGCGTACAGCAGGCGCTGGAGCTGTGCCGCAGCCTGGATCTGAATATCGGCCTGGCTTCCGCTTCACCACTGCATATGCAGCGGCAGGTTCTGAAAATGTTCGATCTGGAAAGCTATTTCGATCAACTGGTTTCTGCCGAATATCTGCCCTACAGCAAACCACACCCCGAGGTTTACTTGATTGCTGCAGAGCGTCTGGGCAGCGATCCGCTGCGTTGCATTACGCTGGAAGACTCCTTCAACGGCATGATCGCCACCAAAGCGGCACGTATGCGCTCGATTGTGATCCCAGCCCAGGAATACCATCAGGACCCCCGCTGGGCGCTGGCAGATTATAAACTGCACAGCCTTGAGCAGTTAACCGCCGATCACTTGGCGTAATCCTGTGGCATCGGCTCCTGCTGATGCCGTTTCTTTCTTCTCACATGACATCGCACGCGCTTTTTACAGCAAAACCCCGACTGCGTCATAAAATAAATAAAACACCATTTCATTTTTATTGAATTCGTTTATCAGCCGTTCTATGCTGGCGTTACAAAGAAAACGCCGGGCAACCGGTGACCGCTGTTACTGCCACACGGCGCAAGCTGGCGGTCCGGTGCTTTCTTCCTCAAGGGTGAATTTCAGAGAAGAGAGATATTGCTGATGGACGTTCGTCAAAGCATTCATAGTGACCAGGCTAAACAACTCGATACCGCTGGATTACGCCGCGAGTTCCTGATCGAAAACATCTTCGAAGCCGACAACTACACCATGACCTACAGCCATATTGACCGCATCATTATCGGCGGGGTTAAACCGGTGCATGCCACGGTCAGCATCGGTGACGATGTGGGTAAACAACTGGGCGTTGGCTATTTTCTTGAGCGCCGTGAGTTGGGCATGATTAATATCGGCGGGCCGGGTGTGGTGAAGGTGGACGAGCACACCTACGAAATTGGTCACGAAGAAGCACTGTACGTGGGCAAAGGTGCACAGCACGTTACATTCAGCAGCGTGGATCCGCACAACCCCGCCAAGTTTTATTACAACAGCGCCCCTGCGCATACCCATTATCCAAATAAAAAGATCACTCTGGCCGAGGCCTCACCGCAAACGCTAGGGGACGACGCCACCAGCAACCGCCGCACCATCAATAAATTCATCGTGCCGGATGTCTTACCCACCTGCCAGCTCACCATGGGCTTGACCAAACTGGCAGAAGGCAACCTGTGGAATACCATGCCTTGCCATACCCATGAACGCCGAATGGAAGTGTATTTCTATTTCGACATGGACGAAGAAACCGCAGTGTTCCACATGATGGGGCAACCGCAGGAAACACGCCATCTGTTGGTGCACAACGAACAGGCGGTGATCTCACCAAGCTGGTCGATTCATTCCGGCGTAGGCACCAAGCGTTACACCTTTATCTGGGGCATGGTGGGTGAAAACCAGGTCTTTGGTGATATGGACCACGTGGCTACCGGCGATCTGCGCTAACCCCCTTCAGCAATCATCGGCGCAGCGTATTTCGCTGTGCCACAAGAGAATGCAATCATGATTTTGAACTCCTTTGATCTCAAAGGCAAAGTAGCGCTAATCACCGGCTGTAATACCGGTTTAGGCCAGGGAATGGCGGTGGGTTTAGCTCAGGCCGGTTGCGACATTATCGGCGTCAACCGCAGCGATCCGCATGAGACGATCGCTAAAGTAACCCAGCTCGGGCGCCGTTTCCTCAATCTGAAAGCCGATCTTGGCAAGATTGATGCCATTCCTGCCTTGTTGGAGGACGCCGTTCGCGAATGCGGCAAGGTTGATATTCTGGTCAATAACGCGGGCATTATCCGGCGCGAAGACGCACTCAGCTTCAGCGAAAAAGACTGGGATGCCGTGATGGACGTCAACATCAAAACCCTGTTCTTTATGGCGCAGGCCGTGGCGAAGCAGTTCGTCAGCCAAGGGAACGGCGGCAAAATCATTAATATCGCCTCGATGCTCTCTTTCCAGGGGGGCATCCGTGTGCCCTCCTATACCGCCTCGAAAAGCGCCGTGTTGGGCATTACCCGCCTGTTGGCAAACGAATGGGCGCACTATGGTATCAACGTGAATGCGATCGCCCCTGGCTATATGGCCACCAACAACACTCAGCAACTGCGCACTAACGAAGAGCGTAATCAGCAAATCCTGGAGCGTATCCCCGCCGGGCGTTGGGGTACACCGGAAGACATTATGGGGCCGATCGTGTTTCTGGCCTCTGCCGCCTCTGACTATGTGAATGGTTATACCGTTGCGGTGGACGGTGGTTGGCTGGCACGCTGAACGCAGGTCTCAATACATTCACCAAGGCCCTGCATCCAGGGCCTGTTTATTGACTCAACTCATTGTAATACGCCGGAAAATAAACAATCAGTTACACGGTAACATCTTCCGCAACTGTAAAAAAAACCATATACTGGATAAATTAACAGTTTAGTAACCGGAATAACAACAGCATGACCGCGGAAGGACATCTTATTTTCTCTGTTGCCTGTGCGATCTTCGCCAAAAAGGCAGAGGTCACGCCCGAACTGGCCAACGGTGACTGGTGGCATATTATTCCTGCTGCCTTGCTGACATCGTTATTGCCAGATATCGACCACCCCAAATCTGTGCTAGGCCAGCGTCTGCGCTGGATCTCGATCCCAATGTCACGCGCTTTCGGCCATCGCGGCTTCACGCATAGCCTGCTGGCGATCCTCGGCGGTATGATGCTGTTCCGCTTAGACGTCCCCCAGGGTTGGCTAATCCCTATTGATGTACTGCACGCGATGATCATCGGCTATTTCAGCCATTTATTGGCCGACATGCTGACCCCCGCAGGTGTACCACTGTTGTGGCCCTGCCGCTGGCGTTTCGGCCTGCCGCTGCTGAACTCGCAGAAAGGTAATCAACTGGAACGCGTCCTGTGCTTGTGCTTGGTGGCTTTTGCTCTCTATTGGCAGGGGGGATATACCTTTCCCGTGCAGTCATATTTTGAACAAATAAAAAATATTCGATTGTGATCACCAAACCCCGGTGATTTTCTGTTCTTTACGTGTATAGATTAAACAAATTCGCACTGAAAGTTATATTCCATTCCATTTGGATATAAGTGAGCTTTCTCGCAAACTGTTACGATATTTACATTGCTATACCTCGATGGGTAGCACCTTTAGACTATAAAAAGATGATTGGAGAGATGGGATGAATCTACCGCTCGTATTAAACGTGCTGGTTTTTGTCGCCCTGCTTTTGCTGTTGGCGCAAACCCGCCATACGCAATGGAGCCTGGCGAAGAAAGTGTTGGTCGGTCTGGTGATCGGTGTGATATTTGGTCTGGCACTGCAAGGGGTTTATGGTTCAGATAACCCGGTGCTGAAAGAATCCATCACCTGGTTCAACATTGTCGGTAACGGCTATGTACAACTGCTGCAGATGATCGTGATGCCGCTGGTATTTGCCTCAATCTTGAGCGCGGTAGCCAAACTGCATAATGCCGCTTCTTTAGGCAAAATCAGCGTCCTGACGATTGGCACCCTGCTGTTCACCACGCTGATCGCCGCACTGGTAGGGGTATTCGTCACCAATCTGTTCGGCCTGACAGCCGAAGGCTTGGTGCAAGGTACGCAGGAAAGCGCGCGTCTTTTAGCCATTGAGAACAATTACGTAGGTAAAGTGGCCGATCTGACCGTGCCACAGCTGGTATTGTCATTTATACCGAAAAACCCCTTTGCCGATCTCACCGGTGCCAATCCGACGTCAATTATCAGCGTAGTGATTTTTGCCGCCTTCCTGGGCGTGGCATCTCTGCAACTGCTGAAAGACGATAAAGAAAAAGGCCAACGTGTGCTGGCGGCGATCGACACCCTGCAAGCCTGGGTGATGAAGCTGGTGCGTCTGGTAATGAAGCTCACCCCATACGGTGTGCTGGCGCTGATGACCAAAGTGGTTGCCGGTTCCAACATTCAAGACATCATCAAGCTGGGTAGCTTCGTGGTAGCCTCTTATCTTGGCCTGGCGATTATGTTCGCCGTTCACGCCCTGCTGTTGGCTGTTACCGGGGTTAACCCACTGAAATTCTTCCGCAAGGTGCTGCCAGTTCTGACCTTTGCCTTCACCAGCCGCTCCAGCGCCGCCAGTATTCCGCTGAACGTGGAAGCGCAAACCCGTCGTTTGGGTGTGCCAGAATCCATCGCCAGCTTCTCAGCCTCTTTTGGTGCCACTATCGGCCAGAACGGCTGTGCAGGCCTGTATCCTGCCATGTTAGCGGTGATGGTCGCGCCGACCGTGGGTATTAACCCGTTAGATCCGATGTGGATCGCCACGCTGGTAGGGCTCGTGACTATCAGTTCTGCCGGTGTCGCCGGCGTCGGCGGCGGTGCAACCTTCGCTGCCCTGATTGTTTTACCGGCGATGGGCTTACCGGTAACGCTGGTTGCCCTGCTGATCTCCGTTGAACCCTTGATCGACATGGGCCGTACCGCATTGAACGTCAGCGGAGCGATGACCGCAGGCACCGTTACCAGCCAATTGATGAAGCAGACTGATAAGTCCATCATGGACAGTGAAGACGAAGTGGATCTGGCTCATCGGTAAAGATTTATCGCAGTAACAAAAAAACCGGCGGCATTAAATCAATGCGCCGGTTTTTTATTGCAGTCACACAGGGTAAACGATTAAAACGGGTAGTCGTGATACCCCATCTGCTCTGAAATCAGACGAGCGGCAGTGTGCAACTGTGCCACATAGCCCTCTTTAGCTTCTTCAGAGAAACGAATCGTTGGGAAGGAGATACTCAGGCCGGCGATCACCACACCAAAGCGGTCAAACACCGGAACCGCGATGCAGCGCAGCCCTTCTTCCTGCTCCTCAATATCTTCACCAAACCCCTGCTCGCGCACTTTATCCAGCACAGGCAAAAGCGCCTTGGCGCTGACGATGGTGTGAGGGGTGCTGCGAGTGAACTCGACGTGCGAAAGGATCTCTTCCACTTCACCGCGATCGCGCCATGCCAGCAGCACTTTACCAATGGCGGTGCTGTGCAGCGGGTTACGGCGACCAATGCGCGAGTACATACGCAGGTTATACATCGAATCAATTTTATGGACATAAACAATGCTGTCTTCATCCAGCGCACCCAGGTGAATAGTTTCACGCGTCTGGTTTGACAGTTCACGCATCTGGATGTCGGCACTGCGGATCAGATCGACGTTTTGCAGCGATTTGGCCCCCAGCTCAAATAATTTCAAGGTGAGGGAATACTTCTCAGACTCCCCTTCCTGAGCCACATAGCCCAGCGACTTCATCGTCTGCAGGAAACGGTAAACGGTGCTTTTGGACATCATCACCCGCTGAGAAAGTTCGGTAATACCAATCTCGCGTTCGTCGCCCAATGCCTGCAAGATGCCAAACACTTTCAGCACTGATGAGACCGAATCTGGTTGCTTGTCTAGATCTGCGTTAGCCATGGTCAATACCTTACTCACCTGTTTTTGTTTTAGGAAATTTGAACAAGAGTTTCAGTATAATCGGAACATTTCACCCCGCGCAATGAAAGTTGCGGAATAATGACCAGCAATGAAGCAATTAGCGACACACTTCTCACCACTTTTTACACTTGGCGGGGAAAGGAGGGGTGCATTCAGCAGCAAATATGATTAGCATGTTAATACTCCCCCTGTTTATAAATATCCTGACTATGACGCGTTCTTGTTCCGACGGTCTCCCCGTCCCACAGCGGTATGGCGCGATCCTTGCCATTGCGTTGGGCATTACCGTTTCCGTGCTTGACGGTACGATCGCCAACGTCGCTCTGCCGACGATTGCCCGCGATCTACAGGCCAGCCCAGCCAGTTCGATTTGGGTGGTGAATGCCTATCAATTGGCGGTGGTTATTTCGTTATTGTCACTGGCCTCACTCGGCGATCTGATTGGCTATCGCCGTATCTATCAGGCTGGTCTGCTGGTCTTCAGCATTACCTCGCTGTTCTGCGCACTGTCTGATTCACTGGTCACGCTAACCATTGCCCGTGTGCTGCAGGGCTTTGGTGCGGCGGCAATCATGAGCGTCAATACCGCCCTTATCCGGATTATCTACCCACAGCGCTTTCTTGGCCGCGGTATCGCCATCAATTCGTTGATCGTGGCTTTTTCTTCCGCTGCTGGCCCCACGATCGCGGCTGCTATTCTCGCTGTCGCTTCGTGGCAGTGGCTGTTTGCCATCAATTTGCCGATCGGGATCGTTGCCTTGCTGTTGGGAATCAAATTTTTGCCGGCAAACAGCCAGAAAAAAGGCAACCAGCGGTTTGATCCTATCAGTGCCGTGATGAACGCACTGACGTTTGGCCTGTTGATCACCGCCATCAGCGGTTTTGCCCAAGGGCAAAGCCTGCTGTTGATCGCCGCTGAAGTTGCCACATTATTGGTGATTGGCTATTTCTTTGTGCGCCGCCAACTGGATCAGGAGTCCCCTCTCTTACCCGTGGATTTGCTGCGCATTCCTATCTTTGCCCTATCGATGGGCACCTCGATCTGTTCTTTTACCGCACAGATGCTGGCGATGGTGTCGCTACCCTTTTTCCTGCAAGGTGCCTTGGGCCGTGACGAAGTAGCCACCGGCCTGTTGTTGACCCCTTGGCCACTGGCGATCATCGTAGTCGCACCGATTGCTGGCCGCCTGGTGGAACATGTTCACGCCGGATTATTAGGCGGTATCGGTCTGGCGACCTTTGCTCTTGGCCTGTTTTTGTTGGCGATGTTGCCGGCCGCTCCAACGGATCTGGACATCATTTGGCGTATGGTTCTTTGCGGCGTGGGGTTCGGTCTGTTCCAATCCCCCAACAATCACACCATCATTTCTGCTGCACAGCGTCATCGTAGCGGCGGTGCCAGCGGTATGCTCGGCACTGCGCGCCTGCTGGGGCAAACCTCGGGCGCAGCGCTGGTTGCCCTGATGTTTAACCTGTTCCACAACAATGCCACTCACGCCTCGCTGGTGCTTGCCGGTGCCTTTGCCAGTGTGGCAGCCGTGGTAAGTTGCCTGCGCATCACCCAGCCCCGTTCTGTGCCCCCTACGCGCACCGATGAACCTAACTCACCGACATAAAAAAACCCCGGAAAACCGGGGCTTTTATTAACTGCTGATTATTACTTCAGGTATTGGCCGGAGCGCAGCGCTTCAATACGCTTGTCCAACGGCGGGTGTGACATGAACAATTCGCTGAACGACTTGGATTTGCCGTTAATACAGAATGCCATCATGCTGCCCGCTTCCTGCGGTTCATAGCTAGTTTTCAAGCGTTGCAGTGCAGCAATCATCTTCTCGCGGCCCACCAGTTTGGCCGAACCGGCGTCAGCATGGAACTCACGGTGACGCGAGAACCACATGGTGATAATGCTGGCCAGGATCCCAAACACCAGTTCCAGCACCATCGAAACACCGAAATAAATCATCGGGTTGCCGTTACCTTCGCCTTCACCGTCGCGGTTACCCATGAAACCTGCGGCCACTTGCGCAATCAGGCGCGAAATAAAGATCACAAAGGTGTTCACCACCCCTTGGATCAGGGTCATGGTCACCATGTCGCCATTGGCAACGTGGCTGATTTCGTGCGCAATAACCGCTTCGGCCTCATCACGGCTCATGCCTTGCAGCAGACCGGTGCTGACCGCCACCAACGAAGCATCACGGCGCGCGCCAGTGGCGAACGCATTGATATCCGGTGCGTGATAGATCGCCACCTGCGGCATGGCAATACCTGCCTGCTGTGACTGACGGCGTACCGTTTCCAGCAGCCAGTTTTCAGTTTCGTTACGCGGTTGTGTGATCACTTCGCCACCGACAGAGCGCAGCGCCATCCATTTCGACATCAGCAGTGAAACAAAGGCACCACCGAAACCGAATAGACCGGCCATGATCATCAGGCCCTGAACGCTACTGGATCGGATTCCTGTCAGGCTGAGTACCAGTCCGAAAACCAACATCACCGCCAGGTTGGTGAGCAGGAACAGAGCTATACGCATCATAGAATGTTTACTTCCTCATAAATGTTAACAAAACACGGCCTCAGATACCCTGATCGTATGGGCATTTGTCACAGTTTCAAGAGTTATGCGCCATTAACCTACTAAAAATACGAAACTTTACAAAAACGGTACTTAATAACGCCTCTGTAAATTGTAAACGATTGTTGCGAAAACGTGTTAGGCCTTAAAGCAATTATAGAGGGGAAATCATGTTGAACGCTGTAATAAAAAACGCACCCCGAAAGGTGCGTTTTCCACTCAGAACCCAACAAATTACTTGGCTGGAGCTGCTGCTTGCTGCGAGGGTTGCTGTTTTTCGATATTGGCGAGATCCAAAGCAATCCTGACCGTCTCATCCAGATACGGATCCGGATCTTTGTAATCCTTAGGCACATCGTCCAAGGACTTCAACGGTTTCTTCCCTTCACGCTGCAAACGCTCATTAATGCGTTTCAGGCGCGTCGCATCATCGTCATGGTTCTCTTTCTCGCGCGTGGCCAGATTGAGAGAAATGATGTTTTTCTTAGCCTTCAACGCTTTGTAATGAGCGATATCCTGCGCGATAAACTGGAACTCAGGATCCTTGGCAATACGCTGCTCGTGATCTTTCAGCAGTTGCGGTTCGAACGGCTTCATATCCCCGGTCTTGGTGTAGGTAGCCGCATTGATGCTATCCCACGGCATAGCGTTGTCTTCGAAGCTTTCACCGGTTTCCGCTGGATCGATACCGGTTGGCATCAGAATATCTGGCGTTACGCCTTTACGCTGAGTACTGCCACCATCAACACGGTAGAACTTCTGAATGGTGTACTGCAGGGAACCCAACGCAGGCCATTCAGGGCGCAGCATCTGATCGTAAATACGGTTCAACGAACGGTACTGCTGCACCGTGCCTTTACCAAAGGTAGGCTCACCCACGATCAAGGCACGGCCATAGTCCTGCATCGCCGCCGCGAAGATCTCGGAAGCCGAGGCGCTAAAACGGTCAACCAGCACCACCAGTGGGCCTTTGTAGTACACCACGCCGTCAGTATCCGCATCTTCACGGATTTTGCCGTTGTTATCGCGCACTTGTACTACCGGGCCACTCGGAATAAACAGGCCGGAAAGCGATACGGCTTCCGTCAGTGCTCCACCGCCGTTGGATCGCAGGTCAATGATCAGGCTATCAACGTTCTGCTTAGCCATCTTCTGCAGTTGGACTTTGACGTCATCGGTCAGCCCGACATAGAAACCAGGAATGTCCATTACCGCGACTTTCTGGTTACCCACGGTCTTGATGGTCATTTTCACCGCGCGGTCTTCCAGGCGGATACGCTCACGGGTCAAGGTGACCACTCGGGTTTTGGTGCCCTTACCTGCGGGCAAGATCTCCAGGCGCACTTTACTGCCCTTCGGCCCTTTAATCAGGGAGACGACGTCGTCCAGGCGCCAGCCAATAACGTCCACCATCGGTTTGCCCGTTTGGCCAACGCCGACAATACGGTCGCCTACGGTAATGTTTTTGCTCTTCGCCGCCGGGCCACCCGGCACCATGGAGTTGATCACCGTGTAATCATCATCCATCTGCAGCACCGCACCGATACCTTCCAACGACAGGCTCATTTCGGTATTGAATTGCTCGGTATTGCGTGGAGACAGGTAATTGGTGTGCGGATCGATCTCATGCGCGAAAGCCGTCATGATCAGCGTGAAGACGTCTTCGCTGTTGCTTTGCGTCAGGCGTTTGATCGCGAACTGATAACGCTTGGTCAGCGTATCGCGGATTTCTTGTTCGGTTTTACCGGTCAGCTTCAGGTTAAGTTGGTCATATTTGACCTTGGCATCCCACAGGCGATCCAACTCGGCTTTATCTTTCGGCCACGGCGCTTTGCTGCGGTCGATATCAATCGTGTCATCGCCGGTGAAGTTCATCGGTTTTTCCAGCAGCGACAGCGCATACTGGTAGCGCTCAAAACGGCGCTTCTGCGCCAGATTGAACAAGGCATAAGGGGTGCTCAGCTTGCCAGATTTCAGCTCTTCCCCCAACGTGCTGCGTTTGTCGGCAAACTGCGCCACATCGGAAGCCAGCAAAACGTTATGGCTGTAATCCAGCATATTCAGGAAACGATCGAAGATCTTGCCCGAAAAATCTGCGTCAAGGGCAAACTGACGGTAATGAGAGCGAGTGAAGCGCGAAGTCACGCGCTCACTCACGGTTGCATGTTGCGGCTCCTGCTCAAGCTGCGGCAGTTGATCGATGCGGATGTTGGCTGTATCCGCTCCGAAACTGACCCCAGCCCACAGCAGAGCCACAACTGCGGTTAATCTGACAAATTTGTTCATGCCTTGGTTGGTCTCCGTATCAGAACTGCAAGTGTTCTGCGCGCACAATCATCGCCAGACCGGAAGAAAGTTGCACACGTACGCCATCTTTAGCGATTTCAAGTACGGTGGCATCCATCGCACTCTTCCCTGCTCTGACTTTGATTTCCTGGCCAATTTGCAGTTTAGAGATATCCGTGACAGGCACATGACGCGGCTGGCTTTCCTCTTTTGCTGCACGAGGTTCACGAGCGGGTTGTGGGCGAGTTTGTGGGTGCGGCTTGCGGTTCTCTGGCGCTGCTCCACCTTCACGACGTGCCGCTGGCTTTTTACCGGCAGGACGCGGACGACGAGGTTCGGCGGTAGCAGATTCACCGGCGGCTTCACGTTTTTTGGCGTTTTGCTCAGCACGCTGAGCCTGAACGCGCGCTTTGGCCTCTTCAAGCTGCTGGCGAGCATGATCGACATGCTGCTGCTCCAATTCACCGCACGGGTTACCGTCAAGGTCAACGCGCTGGGCGCCAACTTTAACACCGTACAGGTAACGCCAGCTTGAGGTATACAGGCGCAGGGCGGAACGAAGCTGCGTTTTGCTAAGGTTTTCTTCCCCTTGCACACGCTCTACCAGATCCTGAAAAATACCGATTTTCAGCGGACGTGCTTCGCCTTCGGCGCTAAAGCAGAGCGGGAAACGCTCGGCAAGAAAAGCAATGACTTCTTTACTAGAGTTCAACTTAGGTTGATTTTCCATGAAATTTCCTGATTACAACGGGTTGCCAACAAGCCGCAGGCATGAACAGGCGTCATTATAATGACGCTATCGCTAAATGCCACGTTAACCGTAGATCAACTTGCCGCTACAGTGACGTATTTCGCACAATTGCATTGTGCCAACTGCGCACAAAGCCCCGCCACCACTGCTTTCAGGCCGATTTCGTCCTGTTCATCGAAGCGTTGATAAACTGTGCTGTCGATATCCAGAACACCGATGATCTGGCCACTCACTTCAAGCGGCAGCACAATTTCAGCATTGCTGGCCGCATCGCAGGCAATATGCCCTGGGAACGCATGGACGTCGCCGACACGCTGCACCGCGTTTTCTGCCACCGCCGTACCACAGACCCCTTTGCCCACCGGAATTCGCACGCAGGCGATCTTGCCCTGGAACGGGCCGAGCACCAGTTGTTGACCATCCATCAGGTAAAAACCGACCCAATTCACGTCATCCAGCCGTTCATTAAGTAACGCACTGGCATTCGATAAGGCGGCGATAAAATGAGTTTCCCCTTCCAGCAGCGCACCCAGATCGCGTTTTAATTCCGCGTAGAATTGTTCTTTAGTCATTATTAACCGTTCATACGTTCAGAGAGCCTAAGCTTAGCCCTAATAAAATAAGCATTAAATGCCTATAGCTACAAGGTTAATCATCTGTTGCTTCACAAAACCCTGCTCAACAGAGTATGTTTGCCACGCTGAAATCGTTTGAAACCTGATTTGCTTATATCAGCCAGGTTTATTTTCCAGCGACGCTGAGTCTATCCGCACGCTTCCGAGCCGCCTTTTGATGATGAAGATACATACCATGACTGGCCGCCTGTCCAAAGCTCGCCATCAGCGCTGCGGTGAATGCGACCTGCTGTTCACGCTGCCGCCGTTGAGCAGAAATCAGGCTGCCTACTGCCCACGCTGCAATGCTAAAGCGATCCCTGGCCGCGACTGGTCAATGACCCGTTTGACCGCCATGGCGATCGCCATGCTGCTCCTGATGCCATTCGCGTTTACCGAACCGTTAATCAGCATCCGTTTACTGGGCACGCGTATCGACGCCAGCCTGCTGGAAGGCATCTGGCAGATGAGCAGCCAGGGCGATCCGATCACGGCCAGTATGGTGGCATTCTGCACTCTGGGTGCGCCACTCACCCTCACCCTGTCATTGCTGTATCTACGTTTCGGCCACGCGCTCGGCATGAACCTGCGCCCGGTGCTGCTGATGCTGGAGCGGCTGAAAGAGTGGATCATGCTAGATATTTATCTGATTGGCATGGCGGTCGCGGCCATCAAGGTCAGGGAGTATGCCGACGTTCAGGCTGGCAGCGCGTTAATTGCCTATTTATCGCTGACGCTGCTCAGCATTCTGACGCTGATCCACCTGAACCTGGAACAACTGTGGGATCGCTACTACCCGCAGGAACAGCCAGAAGGCAAGCCAGAGGCGCTGCACGCCTGTTTGTCGTGTCATTTCACCGGCTATCCGGATGAACGCGCTCGTTGCCCACGCTGCCATATTCCCATGTATCGCCGTCAGCCCTATAGCCTGCAGAAAACCTGGGCCGCGCTGATCGCCGCCATTATTTTACTGATACCGGCCAATCTGCTGCCGATCTCGATTGTTTATGCCAACGGCGTGCGTATGGAAGACACTATCTTCTCTGGCGTCGTCTCCCTGGCCACTTCCGGCAACCTGCCCATTGCGGCCATCGTGTTTATTGCCAGCGTACTGGTGCCTTTTACCAAGATCATGGTACTGCTCACCCTATTATTCAGCATTCATTTAAAAACCTCACACAGCCTGAAAACGCGGATCCGCCTGCTGCGGCTGGTAACCTGGGTTGGCCGTTGGTCGATGCTGGATCTGTTTGTTATTGCGTTAATGATGTCACTGGTTAATCGTGACCAACTGTTATCTTTCACCATGGGGCCGGCAGCCTTTTACTTTGGCTCGGCGGTCATTTTAACTATCCTTGCCGTACAGTGGCTGGACAGCCGATTGATTTGGGATGCACATGCAACAGGAAACGCCGAATACGCCGACTGAGGCGCGGGTCAAAAACAAGCGCCGTATTTCGCCATTCTGGTTAATGCCGTTTATCGCCCTGCTGATTGCCGGTTGGCTGGTGTACAACAATTTCCAGGAGCGCGGTAATTCCATCACCATTGATTTCCAATCAGCGGCTGGCATCGTGGCGGGCCGGACGCCCGTGCGTTATCAGGGGGTCGATGTGGGCACCGTGCAAAGCATTTCGCTGAGCCAGGATCTGCGCAGCATCGTGGTAGAGGCCAGCATCAAGAGCGATCTCGAAGACTACCTGCGCGAAGGCACACAATTCTGGCTGGTGACGCCCAAAGCCTCGTTGGCCGGGGTTTCCGGCCTGGATGCGCTGGTTGGCGGCAACTACATCGGCATGATGCCGGGCCGTGGCAAGCCGCAAACCCACTTCACCGCGCTGGATACTCAACCGAAATACCGCCTGAATACCGGCGAACTGATGATCCACCTGCGGGCGGACGATCTCGGCTCACTGAACACGGGCTCACTGGTCTATTACCGAAAAATTCCGGTGGGCAAAGTCTATGACTACACCATTTCTGAAGGTAACCAGGGCGTGATCATCGATGTCCTGATCGATCGCCGCTTTGCCAAGCTGGTCAAAGACAACAGCCGTTTCTGGAATGTTTCCGGTTTTAAAGGCGATGTCAGCCTGGCTGGGGCTTCGCTGCAAATGGAAAGCCTGGCCGCGCTGGTCAACGGGGCGATTGCTTTTGACTCACCGCCTGACGGCGCTCAGGCCAAGGCCGACCACAGTTACGCCTTATACCCGGATCTGGCCCGCAGCCAGCGCAGTGTGAATATCACACTGGAGCTGCCAAGTGGCAGTAATCTGAGCGAAGGCCGCACGCCGCTGATGTATCAGGGGCTGCAGGTCGGCACCCTCACTCGCCTGGCGCTACAGCAGAACAGCACAGTCACCGGCGAGCTGACCCTCGATCCTTCGGTGGTAGATTTGATGCGCAGCGGCACCCGAATTGAAATGCGCAGCCCGAAAATCAGCCTGAACGACGCTCGCTTAAGCCAGTTACTGACCGGTACCACGCTGGAACTGGTGCCGGGCGAAGGCGAGCCGCAGCAGCATTTCACCGTGCTCGACAGCAATAAAACCCTGCTGCAACAGCCGGGTGTGCTGACGGTGACGCTGAATGCCCCGCAGAGTTACGGTATTGACGCAGGGCAACCGTTGATCGTGCACGGCATCAAAATTGGCCAAATCCTCACCCGCGCGCTGACTGATAACGGCGTAACCTTTACCGCCGCGATTGATGCGCAGTATCGCCATCTGGTGCACCACGACAGCAAGTTTGTGGTGAATAGCCGCGTAGAGGTGAAAGTCGGGCTGGATGGCGTACAGCTGCTAGGCGCCAGCGCACAGGAGTGGCTCGACGGTGGCGTGCAGCTCATCCCCGGCAGCAAAGGGGAACCTGCAGTGCAATATCCGCTGTTCGGCAATGCTGAAAAAGCCGCAGCCGGGATCGTCGGCAACACCCCAACAGCGACCCTGACACTGACCGCAGCCAGCCTGCCGGACGTACAGACCGGTTCTGTCGTGCTGTACCGTAAATTCCAGGTAGGTGAAATCGTTAACGTACGGCCAAAGGCCAACGAATTTGAAGTCGACGTTTATATCAGCCCGGAATACCGCAACTTGCTGACCAACGAGAGTATTTTCTGGGCCGAAGGCGGAGCCAAAGTACAGTTGAACGGCAGTGGCCTGACCGTGCAGGCCTCGCCGCTGAATCGCGCCCTGAAAGGGGCCATCAGTTTCGACAACCTGCAGGGCGTCACGCTGGATAAAGGCGCCAAACGCGTGCTCTACGCCTCCGAAACCAGCGCGCGCGCCGTCGGCAGCCAGATTACCTTGCGCACTTACGACGCCAGCAAGCTATCGCCCGGCATGCCGCTGCGTTACCTCGGTATCGATATCGGCCAGGTGGAATCACTCAAGCTGGCGCCTGAACGCAATGAAGTGCTGGCAAAAGCGGTGCTGTATCCTGAATATGTGCAAACCTTCGCCCGCCTTGGCAGCCGCTTTGCCATCGTTTCACCGGAGATCTCCGCCGCCGGGGTGAATAACCTCGACACCCTGCTGCAGCCCTACATCAACGTTGAGCCAGGCAATGGCCGCACATTGCGTACTTTCGAACTGCAGGAGGCCAGCATTACGGACTCCCGCTATCTGGATGGCTTAAGCGTGATCTTGGATGCGGCGGAAACCGGTTCGCTGCAAATCGGCACGCCGGTGCTGTTCCGCGGGATCGAAGTAGGCACGGTCACCGGATTCTATCTGGGTGCGATGTCTGACCGAGTGCATGTTTCACTGCGTATCAGTAAAAAATTCCAGCATCTGGTGCGTAGCAACAGCGTATTCTGGCTTGCTTCCGGTTATAACCTGCAATTTGGCCTGACCGGTGGCGTGATCAAAAGCGGCACCTTCCAGCAGTTTATCCGCGGCGGGATTGCCTTCGCCACGCCGCCAAGCATCCCGCTGGCCCCACAGGCAACGCCGAACAAACACTTCCTGCTCGACGCAGAAGAGCCCAAAGGCTGGCGTACTTGGGGAACGGCAATCCCCAGAGATTAATCCCTCACTTCTCCGCTGGGCTCGAGATATTGAGCCCAGCGGATAGCCTCAGCGCGAGAGTTTATGCTAAACTAGCCCCTTCGATTTTTTTCGCCCTGAGAGTTCCCTGTGGCTAAACCTGCCCCTGCTTTTTTGCCTCCTGCTTTTCTCGACGCCACCCGCGCCATCATGCCAGACCACCTATCCATGGACGATTTCATCGCCGCTTGCCAGCGCCCACTGCGCCGCAGCCTGCGGGTGAATACGCTGAAGATCGGCGTCGCCGACTTTCTGGCGCAAGTAAAAGACTATGACTGGCGGTTGGAACCCATTCCCTGGTGCGCCGAAGGTTTCTGGATCGAGCGTGATGATGAAGCGTTGCGGCTAGGCAGTGCCGCAGAACACCTCAGCGGGCTGTTTTACATTCAGGAAGCCAGCTCCATGCTGCCGGTGAGCGCGCTGTTCGCCCACCAGGATACACCGCACCGGGTATTGGATGTCGCCGCCGCTCCGGGCTCCAAAACCACGCAGATCGCCGCACTGATGGAAAACCGTGGCGGCATCGTGGCCAATGAATACTCCGCCAGCCGGGTCAAGGTGCTGCATGCCAACATCAGCCGCTGCGGCGTCAAAAACGTCGCCTTGACCCATTTTGATGGCCGGGTATTTGGCGCAGCGCTGCCAGAAAGCTTCGATGCCATTTTGCTGGATGCCCCCTGTTCGGGCGAGGGGGTAGTGCGTAAAGATCCTGATGCCATGAGCAATTGGTCGGCAGAAAGCGTCGCCAGCATCGCCGCCACCCAACGAGAACTGATCGACAGCGCATTTCACGCCCTGACACCGGGTGGGGTTATGGTTTATTCCACCTGCACGCTTAACGCCCAGGAAAATCAGCAGGTCATCAACGCTCTGCTGGCCACCTATGGTGATGCCGTGAGCATCGAACCGCTGGGTGAGTTGTTCCCTGGTGCAGAACAGGCGTTAACCGCCGAAGGATTCCTGCACGTTTTCCCGCAGATTTACGACAGCGAAGGGTTTTTCGTCGCTCGTCTACGCAAGAATCATGCGGTCCCCCGCTTAGCCAAACCCAGCTATCAGGTCGGCAAATTTCCCTTTACTCCGCTTTCCGCTAAAGAGACGGCACAGATCGCTCAGGCTGCCGCGGCGTCTGGGCTGATGTGGGATGAAACCGGCAAGCTCTGGGCTCGTGACAAAGAGATCTGGTTATTCCCGGCAGAACTGGAAGCGTTGATTGGCAAAGTGCGGTTTTCACGCATTGGCCTTAAGCTGGCGGAACGTTTCCCAAAAGGGTTCCGCTGGCAGCATGAGGCAGTGATTGCCTTGGCCGCTGGCGACAGCAAACACACCTTTGAACTGGATGCTGAGCTGGCGCAGGAGTGGTTCCATGGCCGCGATCTGTATCCGCAACAGCCGCCGCAACGCGACGAATGTATCGTCACCTATCAGCAACAGCCGCTGGGCATTGCCAAACGGATCGGCAGCCGGATTAAGAATAATTTGCCACGGGAACTGGTTCGCGATGGCACCTTGGATTTCCATCAATGAAAGGGGCTGAACAACGGTAGCTTGCCCGCTCCCGCCTTTTCTGTGGCATTTTTTGTTGCGTTAGCTATGCTCATACAGGCGACCCTTAACTGGTCACACCTCCTACCATCTGCTTAAGCAAGGAGTTCCAATGGGCAAAACCGTTGTAAAAATAGGCAGCTTTGAGGTCGATGACGCACATTTAACGTCCGCGTCTGAACATGCCGAAGGGAAAACCCCACTCACGATCCCCTGCAAATCCGATCCCGATTTGTGTATGCAACTGGACGGATGGGATGAGCATACCAGCATCCCCGCCATGCTGGATGGCAAACAGTCGCTGCTGTACAAGCAGCATTACGATCGGCAGGCGGATGCCTGGGTGATGCGGCTGGAATAAGCGGATACAAAAAACGCGCTGTGCACCCGCTGTGGGCACAGCGCGCGGCTATGCAATATCGCTTAAAACTTTTCGATCACCTTAAAATGCATCAATACCAGCATCATGTCCGGTGAAAACAGATCGTACTCTTCAAAAAAGCGCTGGTGTTCTTTACGCCAATAGGCCAGCGAACGATCGCCCTCACCTTCGGCCATGGCATGAGCCTCATCCACCTGATCATAAGTGCTCATACTCACGCGGGTCAGTTCTATGGCGCAAACCGGCTCGTTCTTACCGTCAACCACGACAAAAACGTCACCAGGCTGTGGGATCCCCTCACCGTCCAGATTGGAACAGGTCGCCGTTTTTACGCCGTCCAGCACCAGTTTGGCCAACTCATCCGCCTGCTGCTCAGTATCACCAAACGCCCAACGCTCTAGATCTTCATATTTTGCCGCAAATGCCATCGCTTTACCTTTCTCAATAAAACCCGTGATATACGCAGGATAGCACACCTGCACCTGACGTATTACCCCTCGCGGCCAAGAGAGAGTCTGACATTTTTTATGCAATTTTAGGGTAAATCCCTGTGCGTAGCCCGCTACAGCAGGCATACTGTGCTGCAGATATCTTCACTCGCCGCTGGACCAACCTAATGAACAACTCAGAGAAAGACCCTGATGACACCTTCAGTGATTTACTGAAATTCGTTTCCTTTGCCGCTATTGCGGTTTTCGGCCTAGGTATCGGATATCTCTGCGCCTGAATGGATAAGGAGGCAAAATTGCCAAGCAAGCGTATGCGCACCAAACATTGGAAAATGTTTGTGATCTTGTTGTTGATCTGCCTGGCATTAATGCTATTACGTTGGGCGGCGATTGCCTTCAGTTAGTTTGGCCGTGGGTTCCAGCAGTTCCCGCAAATAGGCGATGCGCGCCTCGCCTTGGGGTAACCACAACCGGCACCAGCGATTCTGCACTTCTTCCCGCCGGCTGAGGCGATAGTATTCTTCCAGTTGTTCGACCAGTTTCATTGCGTCATCCTCCCGTTGTTTGACACCAGCAGTATTGAATAGCAAAACCAGAAGAAATACTGACGGATTGCTTTTTATCCTTCCGGTTTTATTTTTGTTCAACACCGCAAGTAGCGAACCTGACAGGCAGCTGCTACATTGACCAAAAGTCCCCCAACCCTAGGTTAGCAATGAAGTTCTCGGAGCAGGAGATAAAGCCCGTCTGGGATGAAGTTGCGCGGTTGATTGGCGACAGCGTGATGCAGTTGCGCCATCGCGGCGAGGTTTTATCGGTAGAAACACTGGCCAGACATCTGGCACAGCAGCTGGCAGCAAGCCACGACATTGAACGCCGCATTCTGATCGGTGCCGCTATCAACATGCTGAAAGATGGCAAGTGAATCGCCAGCACGATGACTGGCGATTCTAAGAAAGCCCGAGGTATGCAAGCCCGGTCTTTCTCAAGGTATGTTCTCACACAAAATAAGCCTGTTTTAATAGGAATTATCGGGAAATAGCCGATTGGTATGACTAATGACCTGCAACCAGGTTCTGCCTTGACAATAGATTTCTCTCGTTAATCGACTTTATTATTTCCTTGCTGAAAAAAGAGCATCCGCGAATAATGAATTAAAACCCTGTTTAAATTTTAAATATAATAAAACGCCGTTTTATTTAAAATAATTAATAAAAACAAAACATTATGCATCCCCCCTCTCACCATGCAAATTCAATATCTCTTGCTGTTCTTATATTGCGTTTCATTAACTGTTACCGGCCCTGGGATATTAAAATCATCAGTCGAACAGCTAATGTTATGCTATAGTAGCGACTTGGTTAATAAATAGAGCCGGAACGGTAAAAGCTGAATCCGGTCAGCCGTAGCCGAGCCCCATTTTATACGCGACACCGTACAAAATGGGCAGAACATAGCCAATAAGGAAGTAGATATGTCTTCAACTGTTACCCCACAAACTCTCACTCGTTACGGTATTCATCACGCTAGCGAGATCGTTTACAACCCTAGCTACCAACAACTGTTTACCGAAGAAACCCGCACCGACTTGCCCGCATTGGAACGGGGCACGCTGACCCAGTTAGGTGCAGTCAACGTCGATACCGGTGAATTCACCGGCCGTTCACCGAAAGACAAGTACATTGTGCGTGATGACACCACGCGCGATACCGTCTGGTGGGCTGACAGCGGCACAGGTAAAAACGATAACCAACCGCTTTCGCCTGAGGTCTGGCAGCATCTGAAAACCCTGGTGGGCAATCAGCTTTCTAATAAACGCCTGTTTGTTGTGGATGCGTTTTGCGGTGCCAATGCCGATACCCGGCTGAAAGTGCGTTTTATCACCGAAGTGGCCTGGCAGGCGCATTTCGTCAAGAACATGTTTATCCGCCCTTCGGAGCAGGAACTGCAGGATTTTGAGCCCGATTTTGTGGTGATGAACGGTGCCAAATGCACCAACCCCGACTGGCAACAGCAGGGCATGCATTCAGAGAACTTTGTCGCTTTCAACCTGACCGAACGTATGCAGTTGATTGGCGGGACCTGGTACGGCGGTGAAATGAAAAAGGGGCTGTTCTCGATCATGAACTACCTGCTGCCGCTGAAAGGCATCGCCTCAATGCACTGTTCGGCCAACGTCGGGGAGAAAGGCGATGTGGCTATTTTCTTCGGCCTGTCTGGCACCGGTAAAACCACGCTTTCCACCGATCCGAAACGCCAGTTGATTGGCGACGACGAACACGGCTGGGATGATGATGGGGTGTTCAACTTCGAAGGGGGTTGCTACGCCAAAACCATCAAGCTTTCCGCCCAGGCCGAGCCAGAGATTTATCAGGCGATCCGCCGTGACGCTTTGTTGGAAAACGTTCAGGTGCTGGCCGACGGCAGCATCGATTTTGACGATGCCAGCAAGACCGAGAATACGCGCGTTTCCTACCCGATTTACCATATCGAAAACATCGTTAAGCCGGTTTCTAAAGCCGGGCATGCCAAGAAAATCATTTTCCTGACGGCGGATGCCTTTGGCGTATTACCACCGGTTTCACGCCTGACGGCGGAACAGACCCAATACCACTTCCTCTCCGGTTTCACCGCCAAACTGGCCGGTACCGAACGCGGTATTACCACGCCTACCCCCACCTTCTCGGCCTGTTTCGGTGCCGCATTCCTGGCGCTGCACCCAACGCAGTACGCTTCGGTGCTGGTAAAACGCATGGCAGCCGCCGGAGCACAGGCATATCTGGTGAATACCGGCTGGAACGGTAGCGGCAAGCGCATTTCGATCAAGGATACCCGCGGCATTATTGATGCCATCCTGAGTGGCGAGATCGAACAGGCAGAAACCTTTACGCTGCCGATCTTTGATCTGGCAGTACCGCTGGCCCTGCCGGGCGTGGATCCATCGATCCTCGACCCACGTAAAACCTATGCTGATGAAGCGCTGTGGCAAGAGAAAGCGCAGGATCTGGCACAGCGCTTTATCGATAACTTCAGCAAGTATACCGTGACTGAAGCGGGCAAAAAGCTGGTGAGTGCCGGGCCAAAACTGTAACCCCATCCGCAAGGGTGTTTAATCGAAGGTTCCGCGCGGGCTGAACCTTTTTATCGCAATAAATTTGCCTGATCGATACTCCCCGGGATATCCCTCCTTAACAACCGCGGCGGCTTTATGCAGTGCTCGCCAGTGACTTTAATCACAAAACATAAATGTTAACGTTAACTTTTGTGATTAACATCGCAATCAGACAGGTTTTCGGGTTTATCTTGTTAAAAGTTAACGTTAACAATAAGACTAACCTCATCCATCAGGGCTTTCACATGAACCGCGAAACCAAGAAGGATTATCTGCTCCTCAGTGGCCTGCTGTTCTTTTTCTTCTTCACCTGGTCCTCCAGTTTTTCGCTGATCTCCATTTGGCTGAACCAGAAGATCGGCTTGAAAGGCGCTGAAACTGGCCTGATCTTCTCGGCCATTTCGCTGATCGCCCTCTGCGCCCAGCCGCTATACGGTTTTATTCAGGACAAACTCGGGCTACGTAAACACCTGCTGCAATTTCTCGGCATGATGCTGCTGCTCACCGGGCCGTTCTTTATCTACGTTTACGCCCCGCTGCTAAAAACCAATCTGTTACTTGGCGCTTTAACCGGTGGGCTGTTTATCGGGGCGACCTTTTTCGCCGGTATTGGCGCGCTGGAGTCTTACACCGAACGCGTCAGCCGCATTATCGGCTTTGAATTTGGCCGTGCACGCATGTGGGGCTCGCTCGGTTGGGCCTCTGCCACCTTCTTTGCCGGTTTTATCTTTAATATCAACCCGAATATCAACTTTTGGCTGGCCTCCGCCTCTGCCGTGATTTTTTTGCTGTTGCTGAGCCAGATTCGTGAGTTGAAACCCAATGCCATGGCGGGTCTGGAATTCGATAAACCGGAGAACTTGCAGTTGCAAGATGCGCTAGCCTTGCTGCGCTTGCCTAACTTCTGGGCACTGGTGGTATTTGTGCTCGGTATCAGCGTTTACAACGTGTTTGACCAACAGTTTTCGGTCTACTTTGCTGCGCAATTTGCAACCCAGCAGCAGGGTAATGAGATGTACGGCTTCCTCAATTCCTTGCAGGTGTTTCTGGAGGCTGGAGGGATGTTTCTGGCTCCCTTGCTGGTCAACCGCATCGGGGCTAAACAAGGCTTATTGCTGGCTGGCAGCATCATGGCTTTGCGCATGCTCGGCTCCGGTCTGGCGAGCGGCGCGCTGATGATTTCCGCCATGAAACTGCTGCATGCGGTTGAATTGCCGATCCTGTTGATTGCCATTTTCAAATATATCGCTACCCGTTTCGACAGCCGTCTGTCCTCCACCTTGTATCTGGTGGGCTTCCAGTTTGTTACCCAGGCCATGGCCAGCCTCCTGTCACCCTTGGCGGGTTACGGCTATGACCATATCGGCTTTGCCTCAACCTACCTGCTGATGGGCGGTGCCGTCGCCAGCACCACCCTTCTGTCCTGCTTCCTGCTGCGCGGTGAGCAGGTAAACCAAACGCCCCCGTTTCAACCGACAATGACATCAAGCGAGTCGATGCAATGAGAAAAACTTTAGCTCAAGCCGAGCAAATGATTGAGGCTTTGCGCGCACAGCGCCAGGACGCGTATTACCCCCGTTTTCATCTGGCCGCACAGGCCGGTTGGATCAACGATCCTAACGGGCTGATCTGTATTAACGGCGTCTATCATGCGTTCTATCAGCATCACCCCTACGATGAAAACTGGGGCCCGATGCATTGGGCACATGCCACCAGCAACGATCTGGTGCATTGGCAACATCAGCCTATCGCGCTGGCTCCAGGCGAGGATTACGATCGGGACGGCTGTTTCTCCGGCTGCGCGGTGGATGATGAGGGTGTACTGACGCTGATTTATACCGGTCATGTCTGGCTCGGTAAGATCGGCGATGACGACCAGGTGCGTGAAGTGCAGTGCCTGGCCACCAGCCATGACGGTGTGAACTTTGTTAAACAAGGGCCAGTCTTGGCAGCACCGCCAGGTATTCAACACTTTCGCGATCCCAAAGTGTGGCGCGAAGCGGGCAGTTGGTGGATGGTGATCGGTGCCAAAGAGAACCAGTTCGGCCAGGTTCGGCTCTATCGCTCTTCTGACCTGCGCGACTGGCAGTTCGAGCGCATTATCGCTCAGGCGCAAGATGCAGCACAGGGCTACATGTGGGAATGCCCAGACTTCTTCCCGTTGGCTGAACAGCAGGTGTTATTGTTCTCGCCGCAGGGGCTGGCGGCACAGGGTTACCGCAACCGCAACCGTTTCCAGAGCGGCTACCTGCTGGGCCACTGGCAGCCGGGGCAGGATTTTACCGTCACACAGCCTTTCTGCGAATTGGATGCCGGGCATGATTTCTACGCACCGCAAACGTTCACCGCCGCCGATGGCCGCCGCCTCCTGTTTGCCTGGATGGATATGTGGGAATCCGCCATGCCAAGTAAGGCGCACGGTTGGGCGGGGGCTTTGACCTTGCCAAGAGAGCTGTCGCTGAGTGCTCAGGGCAAAGTATTGATGAACCCGGCCCGCGAACTGAGCGCATTACGCGGTGAACAGCGGCAATGGGGGGCGGTAAATTGCCATAATCAGCAACAGATTTTAGGCAGTAACCTGCATGAACTGCTGATGACCGTCAATCTGGCGGCGAGTGAAGCGGAGCGCTGTGGCATGGCCGTAGGCAAAGCAGCGCGTCTGTATGTTGATCATCAGGCCCGTCGCCTGGTTCTGGAGCGCTTCAGCCCTGAGCCGGGCTTGTGCGGTTGCCGCAGCATTCCCCTGCCAGAGGGCGATACGCTGCGATTGCGGATTTTTGTTGATCGTTCTTCGATAGAGGTGTTCGTCAATCAAGGGGAAGCCTGCCTGACCAGCCGGATTTACCCTGCGGATGGCGATCGCCATCTCAGCCTGTTCGCTGAAGCGGGCAGTGCGCAATTTACTGATGTTCAGGCGTGGGAATTAGCCAGCATCTGGCAGTAAATGACTCGGGCTCCAGCCTTGAGTGGCAGGAGCCCATTCTCACAGTGAATCGCGCAACAACAACGGGCAGGCAACCCGCACCGTTTCTTTATGCGTAAGTTGATTGATCAGATGTAATGCCGCCTGGCGCCCCAGCTCATAATGCGGCAGTTGTACGGTAGTCAATGGCGGTTGGAACAGTTCGCCGATCCCCACCATATTGTCATACCCCAGTACTGCCACCTGCTCAGGAATTTTCCAGCCCTGAGCCAGCAGGGTTTGATAGACCATAAACGCCACGCGATCGTTGCCGCACACCACCACATCGCAATCTTGCCAACCAGGGGAAAAATGCCGAGCTAAAAACGTGACGGTGTCACGGTAATGTTTATCACCACCGCTTAAATCCAAGTGATATTGGCGCAGTTGCCCCAACTCCCCCCCCGCTTCGCGCCAGGCGCGCTCCAATCCGCGTCGCCGCAGCCCCGCAGCCAAGGCGTTTTCTGGTAGTTGAATACACAGTGGTGCACGGTAACCACGGGCGATCAGCGCACGCATAGCGTCGTACTGGCCTTGTTCATCATCGGGAATATAGCTGGCGACCGCGTTTTCTGGGCTGACACAGTTGGCCAGCACCAGTTGCTGATCCAGCAGCTTGGCGGGAATAGTGACCTGGCGCAGCCCCATAGTGGTGAAGATCACCCCGTCTGGCCGATGTGCCAGCAGCAGGTCAACCGTCTGTTCAGCATCGTCGTCGGCAAACAGGTTAACCACAAAGCTGTTCCAGCCCTGTTCACGGGCGGTTTTTTCAATCGACAGGATCATGTCAACCGAGAATGGCGTTGTCGCCGTATCCAAGGCCAGCACGCCGAGAGTTTTCACCCGGCTGCTGTCGCCACGGATACGCCGTGCCGAAAGATCCGGCACGTAATCCAGTTGATCGATGGCCTGCTTTACCCGCTGGTAGGTATCTGGCCGCAGTTTACCGGGTTCGTTGATGGCGCGAGACACCGTCATCAACGATACGCCAGCGAGTTTAGCAACGTCTTTCAGCGAGGCCATGCGCCCTTCTCTGTCTGGGATAGAAAGCCTGATAATCCCATAACTTAAGCGCAGACTCTAGCGGGCAGTGATCTCTGCCCACAGCGCAACGGCCCCTTCGCGTGGCGAAAAACGCAGCGCACGCTGTTGCGGTTGCCACCAGCAGCCCTCGCGTTGCCCCAACCAACTGCCGTCCTCCAGTTGCCACTCGCCCTGCAACACGTACAGCACGCCCGCATGCCACGCCGGGGCGATCGTTTCCGCCGTGATACGCTGCACATCGGCGCTACAGCGTCCGCGCCGCGTCATAATATTGAAATCCTGGCTGTTGCCTCCGAGCAGAAACGCCTCCAGCGCCGCATCACCGGAAAAGGCGAACGGCTCCCCCACATGCTGCAAGCGGTGATCGATCAGGCCCGCACTGTGCAGATGCACGCCGTCGCCTTCCAGCAAAGTGATGGAGCGATCGATACCCTGGAAAGCCGAAAACGGGCCATCTTGCGCAATCGTCGCGATGCTGGCGCGCCAGTCAAAATCGGCCTTGCCCGGCGGCTGGCTGGTGATTTCACGGGTCTCACCACCGCCGTTGCGCCACGGGCTAACCAACAGGCTGGCAAAATCAAAACGGTTCAGGTTCATCATGCCTCCTGCTGGAAGGTTTTCAGCACTTGCAGAAACTCGGCGCTGCTTTGCTGTTGTAGCGCATGGCGCCCCTGTTCGATCACCTGGCTGCCAGCGACAAACACGTCGCGGATCTGTTCTTTACCGCCGGCAAACAGCCAGCGGTTGAGGATGGAAGCATCCGCTGCCGCCGCCAGATACGGATCGTCGCCGTCCAGCACCAGCCAGTCGGCGCGATATCCCACCGCCAGTTGGCCGATCGCCGTACCACAGGCCTGTGCGCCCCCCTGTAGCGCCTGTTGATAGAGCACATCGCCCACCGCCGGCTGTTCCGGCGTGGTCAGCCGATTACGGCGCTGATCGCGCAGCCGCTGACCATATTCAAACCAGCGCAACTCTTCCACCACGCTCAGTGAAACATGGCTGTCGGAACCAATGCCCCACCGCCCCTGGTGGTGCAGATAGCTATCGCCAGGGAAGATGCCGTCACCCAAGTTAGCTTCGGTGGTTAAGCACAGCCCGGCCACCGCTTTGCTACGCGCCAGTTGCTCCAACTCTTCACGATCCAGATGGGTGGCGTGCACCAGGCACCAGCGGCTTGTCACCGGCAAATGTTCATACAGCCAGGCAACTGGCCGTTGGCCGCTCCACGCCAGGCAGTCATTGACCTCTTTCTGCTGCTCCGCGATATGAATATGCACCGGCAAATGCTGCTCGGACGCAGCTAACACCTGCTGCATCTGGCCAAGTTCGACCGCACGCAGCGAATGGAAACACACACCGTGGTTCTGCAACGGCTGCCCGGCGAGCTGGCGGGCGATGGTCTGCTGCTGTGCCAGATAACTCTCCACATCCTGGATAAAGCGTTTTTGCCCCGCTTGCGCGGGCTGAGCGCCAAAACCGGCATAGCTATAGAGCACCGGCAGCAGCGTCATGCCAATCCCCGCCTGTTGTGCCGCCCGGCTGAGGCGGCCGGTCATTTCACCGCGATCGGCATAGGCTTTACCGTCTGGCGCATGGTGCAAATAATGAAACTCTGCCACCTGGGTATAGCCGCCCTTGAGCATTTCGATATACAGTTGACGGGCTATCACCTCAACCTGCTCTGGGGTTAAGCGCTGCACCAGGCGGTACATCAGATCGCGCCAGGTCCAGAAACTGTCTTGCGGATCGCCTGCCACCTCGGCCAACCCGGCCATCGCACGCTGGAAAGCATGCGAATGCAGATTTGGCATACCCGGCACCACGTCACCGTGCAAACGCTGACAGCCGGCAGGTTCGGCATTCGGAGTGATCTGGGTCAGTTGGCCGTGCGCATCAACATCGAGCCGCACGTTGTGAGCCCAACCGGATGGGAGCAGTGCGCGAGGAGCAAAGTAAGCAGGCATAGCAGTATTCCAAAGTAGGTGTAACAGCTAAGAAAGCGCGGCAGGCGCATACGTAAAAAATTTGTGAACCAATATCACTCATTGGGTGAACTGGCCCTACTTGTATATACATATACATATGCCGACATCAACAGTAAACTGATGTTATTATTTTTTTATTTGACGAGGTTAACGTCGTGGTAGATCAACAGACCGTGCTACAACTGGCTGCCGCAATGAGCGACACACCTGCCCCGATCTATCAACGGGTCAAACAAGCGATAGTGAGCCAAATTCGCGCGGGCCACTGGCAACCACACCAGCGCGTTCCCTCTGAAAGTGAACTGGTGGCCGAACTCGGCGTCAGCCGTATGACCATCAACCGCGCCTTGCGCGAACTGACCAGCGAAGGTTTTCTGATCCGCATGCAGGGGGTTGGCACCTTTGTCGCCGAAGCGAAAGCGCACACCGCCTTGCTGGAAGTGCACAACATTGCCGACGAAATTGCCGCGCGCGGCCACCACCACAGCAGCAAAATCCTGGAGCTGAAAGCTCGCCCGGCAAGCGATGAAGAAGCCACTGCGTTGGGTATTCAGCCTGGCCAGCCGCTGTTTTACTCGCAGATTGTGCATTACGAGAATGGCGTCCCGGTGCAGATAGAAGATCGCTGCGTTAATCCACTGGTAGCACCGGATTACATGAAGCAGGATTTCGATCAGGTCACTCCCTATATTTATCTGACCCAGGCCGCCCCGCTGACCGCCGGTGAGCACATCGTAGAAGCCGTGGTGCCCACGCGGCGCGAACGTGAACTGCTGCAGTTGGAAGACCATGAGCCGGGCCTGCTGATCCATCGCCGCACCTGGTCAGGCAAAACGGTGGTGACTTCCGCGCGTTTGCTGTACCCGGGCAGCCGCTACCAGCTGTTTGGCCGTTTTACTAATCAGGTCTGAACCTCGGCGGGGCAAGCTCGGCCCCGCTGCGCGCTTTATCACATTCTCATAACAAATTTTATCCCCTCCCTTGTCGCAGCCTGATGAATGCGCTAGCTTGGTCTTAATTGTATATACAACCATGTGGGAGCGGGAACACCATGACGTCTGAGATCCACTGCGACAGCCTGTGGCACGGCGCCGATATCGTCACCATGCGCGACGGCAAATATCACATCATCAGCAATGGCGCGATCGCCGTGCGCGACGGCAAGATTGTCTGGATGGGTGAAGAGGCCACCATGCCGGTGTTGGCGGCGGCTAAAACGGTGCGTTTTGACGGCGGGATCATTACCCCCGGCCTGATCGATTGCCACACGCATCTGGTCTTTGGCGGCAACCGCAGCGGTGAATTCGAACAGCGTTTAAATGGCGTAAGCTATGCGGAAATCGCCGCGCAAGGCGGTGGCATTATCTCCACGGTAAAAGCAACCCGTGACGCTGAAGAAACACAATTACTTGAGCAGGCGCTGTTTCGCCTGCGGCCGCTGCTGGCGGAAGGCGTAACCTGCGTAGAGATCAAATCCGGTTATGGCCTAACGCCACACAGCGAGCTGAAGATGCTGCGCGTGGCACGCCAGCTAGGCGAACAGTTACCGGTTGAAGTGAAAACCACCTGCCTGGCGGCGCATGCATTGCCGCCGGAATACGCCGGGCGGGCCGATGATTATATCGATCTGGTCTGCCAAACCATCATCCCAGAAGCGGCGGCAGCGGGCCTGGCGGACGCGGTAGACGCCTTCTGCGAGCATCTGGCGTTTTCCACAGCCCAGGTCGAACGCGTGTTTCAGGCTGCTGAACAGGCAGGTTTGCCGGTCAAATTACACGCCGAGCAACTCTCCGCCCTCGGGGGGAGCTCGTTGGCCGCGCGCCATCACGCCCTTTCAGCCGATCACCTTGAATACGCCAGCGCAGAAGACGCTGCCGCCATGGCCGCCTCGGGCACCGTGGCGGTCCTGCTGCCGGGCGCTTATTACCTGCTGCGTGAAACCCAATGCCCGCCGGTCGATCTGTTCCGTAAACACGGCGTACCGATGGCGATCGCCAGCGATGCCAACCCCGGAACCTCGCCAGCGCTGTCATTACGCCTGATGATCAATATGGCCTGTACGCTGTTCCGCCTGACGCCGGAGGAAGCGCTGGCCGGTGTGACGCTGCATGCCGCCAAAGCGCTGGGCTTGCAGGCAAGCCATGGTTCGCTGGAGGTGGGTAAGGTGGCTGACTTTGTTCACTGGCCGCTGGCCCGCCCGGCAGAGCTGGCCTACTGGTTGGGCGGCCAACTGCCCTGCACGGTGATTTTCCGAGGAGAAGTACGTCAATGATTCGCGATCCCTTTGAGTTCCAGAGCGGTAACCTGCCGCTGTTGATCAGCATCCCCCATGCCGGTACCCGGCTGACGCCAGCCGTTGAGCGCGGTTTGACCGACGAAGCGCGCCCGTTGCCGGACACCGATTGGCATATTCCCCGGTTGTACGATTTCGCCCGCAAGATGGGGGCCAGTATGTTGATCGGCAACTACTCGCGCTTTGTGATCGATCTTAACCGCCCTGCAGACGACAAACCGCTCTACACCACCGCTACCACCGGCCTGTTCCCGGATGTGCTGTTCGATGGCCGCCCGAGTTTCCTGCCCGATCTTGCCACCAGCAACGAAGAACGGGCGGGCTACCTACAAGCCCTCTGGCAGCCTTATCACCAGCAGTTGCAACAGGAACTGGCGCGCCTGAAAGCCCAACACGGCTATGCACTGCTGTTTGATGCCCACTCTATTGCTTCCGTCATACCGCGGCTGTTTGACGGCAAGCTGCCGGATCTCAACCTGGGGACCAACAGCGGTGCCAGTTGCGCCAGTGCCATGAGCGACCGGTTGATTGCCTGCTGTGAACAGCAACAGCAATTTACCCATGTGCTCAACGGGCGCTTCAAGGGCGGTTACATCACCCGTGCCTATGGCCAGCCGCAGGAAAAACAGCATGCGGTACAGTTGGAGCTGGCACAGGTCAATTACATGTCAGAACAGCCCCCGTTTGCATTCGACGCACTGCGTGCTGCGCCGCTACAGCGCCTGCTGCAGCAGATGGTTGAAAGCATGCTGAGCTGGGGTGAACAGCAGGCTTAGCCCTCTTTGAGCGTCGGTGCACCTGATGCGCCGACGCTGTTGCGCATCATCCATTACCAGCTTCCGATCGTTTTTCCGAATCTGTTGTTATCACTGGGATTTGTGTACTGCCTCGCAATGTTGACGGAAAGATAACGCCCCCATCAACACAGCGCACAAAACAGTGGCCTACGCGTGTTACCGTACGCGACAAAATCCGACGCGCTTCAGATCGGGTTCAAACCTGCGTATTCCGCTACCTGGAGCCAAACGGGAATCACCATCCGCTCGGCAACTATGTTTGACACCCCGCTCAACTGGCGCGCTGCGCAGGCCGTGGCCACCCGGCTGCTGGCCGACTGGCAAAGTGCAGGCAAACCCGGTGGGGCTATTACCCTGGTTGACAGCAGCCACACTCAAGCAGAGATCTCTGCGAGATTGGCCGATCGTATTTGCCTGTATTTTCGTGGTTACAGCGTGGATCTGATCGCCAACCGCAGCCGGGTATTAACCTTTAAATGCGACATCAGCGTGCACCTTTAACCTGAGCGCCAGGTGCCGTATTCTCACCCGCGGTACGGCACCTTATATTCACAGTGGTTATCAATACTCAAATGCTGAAAAAACACCCAACCCAAGCTACTGTTCATAAAAACCGAAGAAAAGCCGCAGGTTTCTCTTGCAGCAAAATAGGCCATCCAGTACCTTGTGGCAGTCACAAAAAGAGTTAGCGTGCTCTTTTTCGTTGCACCTCAAAATACCATTTTATGTTATCTAAAAATGATAATACGCATTATTTCCCGCCTTCCCGTGCGGGATTTCTTTTTATAGTCTATTGTTATTTTTCGTGCTTTTTATTGAGCTTTTATTAGTAATAATTTAAGTTTAATCTTCACAAACCTTAACCTCCCGCGGTGGCCAGGCTGGCAACGGGTGGGCGTTCAGGAGTTACAGCCATGCAAATGACCCTTATGGAATACATCACGCGATACTTCAATGGCGATCTCTATCGCTATGCACGATCTGAAGGGGTGAGCCGTGATCAAATACTCAAATGGATCAATAATGAGTGTTATGTCATCAAAGGGAAATTGGTCATGCCGGTTAAACATTTACCCGGCTGATTCGACATTGTAATGGACATAAAAAACCCCGTTTTAAACGGGGTTTTTTACTGTTTGATACCACGGAAAATCAGAAGTTATATCCCACAACCGCGTAGTAACCCCAGCCGGTAGATTTGATTGGGCCCTGCGGTGTACCGATATCAACCCCGTCCTGCCATTGACCACCGTTATGGAAGTAACGGGCGACGAACGAGTAATGCCAGTGATCGTAATTCAGCGCCAGCACGTGGCTGGAAGCGATAGAATTGCTGGTACGCGCCTGGCGGCCATTGACGCTAAAGTCGTTTTTACCCAGATCGGAGCCAAAGTCGAAGTTGGTGAAACCAATATAGTTCAGGTTCCCTCCCCACATCTGGGTCAGGGGCACAAAGTATTTCACTTTGAAACGATAGCCATCCCAGCTGTCTTCATTCGCAGCACCGTAATTCTGCCATTGGTATTTGGCATAAATGTTCATCGACAGGCTGATAGGCAAGCCCGTTTCGATATCCGTTCCCAGCCCCATATACCAGGTGCTCTGGCGTGATGCGCTGTTGCGGCCCATGTCATAGATATAGTTGTTGGCGAAATACCACTCTTTAAATGGCCCGAAGCTCAGATCGGCACCGGTCAGTTTGTCGATCGAAAAGCGTGGTTCAATCTCCATAAACAGCGGTGAGCCGTTGTCCCAGATACCCCGGTTAGGCGTATTGCCGGTACCAAAAAATTTTGGCACATCAACATAGCCGTAAAAATCCAGCCAATCCTTTCTGGTGAAAGCTTCATACTCCAGATACACGTCATTGTTCAGTTGCGGTCCAAAACGAGTGTGGTAACTACCTACCACGTTGACACTCTGGTGCCACCAATCAGAAACGAACTGGCTATCATTGCTGGCCGCCATTGATGATGTGCTGTAAGAGGCAGTGAGAAGCACACCTGCTGCGAGAGCGATTTTTTTCATTTTATTACCACATGCTGAAAGGGCGATTGCTGCCCGTTAGAAAGACGACAATGAGTCTGGTGTGACGAACGGCAGCTTACTGCCTGGACGCCGCGCGCATTATAGAAACCACCGGGTGTAAGAATCTGTGATCCAGTGAACTATTCTTCATTAAGGTAATCGATTGCTCTCTCGTTTTTAAAATTATTTTTCATTGAAATTCACATTCAATGTGACGGGCGTCATATACGGTGATTTTTAAAACATCATCAGCACGATTTGCGTACAGGCCTGAAAACTCACCCGGCGCCGGCTTAATGGCATAATAAAAAAGCCGACGGTTCAGGTCGGCTTCAGGTCGAGGGTAAACTCGGTTCAAACGGGAAGTTAGCGGGCGCCGAGAACCGCCTTGGCAATATTTTCCTGCCGGAAGACCACCTCGTCCCCCTGAGCAATTTCCCAACGCCCTACCGGAATGTCGGTTTTGGGTGCCGCGACCACCACTGATCCATAAATCAGCTTATCGTCACGGCGCAGAATAACCACATCCAACTGGTATTCATGTAAAAGATTCGCGGTGGTCAGGCGCACCATATCGCCGGTACTGAAGCTGTGCCCATCAAGCGCAGGTTGCTGAATAAACTGAATATCATTCCTCATTTTCACGTTCCTTCAGGCAGAACACCTCATTTGAGATTAGCTGAAATCCCTTGCTTCGCGAATCATCGGGTTAACCTGCACGCGTGGCACGCCAGCAAATCAGCGACCCCGTCGTGACCATCGCGACTCCTTGCCAGAAACTGAGGGTCAACGAAGTGCTCAGAACCACGGCGGCAAATACCGCCGACAGCACCGGCGTGAAGTAAGACACCGTGGCCAGTAAGGTCATATTGCCGTGCAGGATGCCGACATTCCATGCCGCATAACCCGCCCCCATGGCGATCCCGGCAGACAGCAACGCCAGGGTGACTGGCAGGGTGAAATGCATACCGCTTTCGTTGCTGAACGGATATTGCAGCCACAGGGCCAACGCAGTCAGCGTAATAAACAGCACCACCGCATTCTTGCCTTGGGCAATTCTCTTGGTAACGTTGCAATAAACCGCCCAAATCACCGCGCCGCTAAATGCCAGCGCATAACTCAGCGGGTTACTGCGCACATTCGCCAGCATTTGTGCCGCTGACCAGCCCCCATCACCGCTCATGATCCAACCAATGCCCAACAGTGACAGCAATAATCCTGGGATCACCCACCACCTGGCCTTCTGCCCGTTAAACAAGATCGCCATCAGCACGGTAAAGCAGGGCCACAGATAGTTGATCATCCCCACTTCAATCGCCTGCATACGGTTACTGGCATAACCCAACGACAGCGAAAGACAAATCTCGTACGCCACAAACAGCAGGCTGCCAACGATCAAATAAGAGCGGGGAAATTCACGCAGTTTCGGGATCCCCATCACCACCAGCAAAAACAACGTTCCCACGCTGTAGATCATCGCCGCGCCGCCTACCGGCCCCAACCCTTCGCTAACGCTGCGGATCAGGCCGACGACGCTGCTCCACAGCACAATAGCCAGCAGGCCAAACAAGGTTGCTTTATGGGATACGGATAACGCAGGCATCAGGATAGGATCCAATCATCGGTTTTTTCGGGGTTTCACTCTACTGGCCTGAAAGGCAAAAAGAAAGGCGGGATCGCCCCGCCGTAGAAGATTACTGCTGCGGTTGCCGCTCAAACTGCGGCGGCGGCTGGCGGAAACGACGGGTCAGGTACACCAGGTAAGCAAACCCCAGCGCCGCCCAGATCAGCCCCATGGTCAGCGAGCTTTTCTCCAGATTCAGCCACAGCACGCTGACGGTCAGCGCCCCAACCAGCGGCAGGATCAGGAAGTGAAAACGGTCCTTCCAGGTTTTGTTGCGCCCCTGGCGGATAAAGAAATGGCTGATCACCGAAAGGTTGACGAAGGTGAACGCTACCAGCGCGCCAAAATTAATCAACGCGGTCGCGGTCACCAGATCAAAGGACATGGCCGAAAGCGCGACCAGCCCCACCATCAGCACATTAAGCGCTGGCGTGCGCCATTTAGGGTGCACATAGCCGAAAAACCTTTCCGGGAATACGTTATCGCGCCCCATCACATACAACAACCGTGAGACGCTGGCATGGGAAGCCAGGCCGGAGGCCAAGGTATTAATAAAGGTGGTACAGAGGAAGATCGCCTGGAACAGTTTACCGCCCACGTACAGCGCAATTTCTGGCAACGCCGCATCGGGCTCTTTGAAACGTTCAATATTGGGGAAAAACAGCTGAATAAAGAATGATACGCCGATGAAGATCACACCACCATATAAGGCGGTTAGAAAGATCGCTTTCGGGATCACCCTGGCGGCATCCGGCGTTTCCTCACTCAGCGTCGTGACGGCGTCAAAACCCAGAAACGAGAAACAAAGAATGGTCGCCCCGGTAATAATCGGCACCAGATGGGCGTTTTCACTGACAAAAGGCTTCAGGCTCCATACCGTCCCCACCCCTTCGCCATTGTGCAAACCATGCACCACCAGGAAGATAAACACCACGATAATCGCTACCTGGGCCAGCACAAACAAGGTGTTGAAGTTGGCGACCACGTTGACGCTTTTCAGGTTGATTGCCGTCATGATCGCCACAAAGCCCACCACCCACACCCAGGGAGGAACCTCGGGGAACAGCGCGGTGAGGTAGATCTTCGCCAACAGCGTATTGATCATCGGCAGGAACAGATAATCCAGCAACGACGACCAGCCGACCAGAAACCCGACGTGCGGGTTAATCGCCTTTTGCGCATAGGTATAGGCAGAACCGGAGGTGGGAAACTGGCGCACCAGCTTGCCGTAGCTGATGGCGGTAAACAGAACTCCGGCGAGTGCCAGCAGATAAGAGGCCGGAACGTGGCCATCCGTGACGCCGGAAACAATGCCGAAAGTGTCAAACACCGTCATCGGCGTCAGGTACGCCAGACCCATCATTACCACTTGCCACAGTTTTAATGTTTTACGCAGTTGCGGTTTGCCCGCGCCATTACAGTCGATGGCACTTATCGTCATGGGATTTTCCTCACCGGCGTCCTGTACGCCAAGTTGGAAGAAAGAAGTCACCGCTGCGCACGGCTTCGCCGGGTCACAGGTAACCCGCGGGAATGCGCCGGGCGCGCGATGGGATCAGGCTGAACGCCTCAGGCGTTTTTCAGCATCCACTCGATTTCGGTTTCGGTGATCAGCCGTTCAAACTGCACCAGCTCATCGGTCTTGCAGGCCAGATAAACGTGGCTGAATCTTTCCCCCAACAGCGCATGCAGCACCGGTTGGTGTTCGAATTCATACAAGGCGTCGCTCTGGCGAATGGGGAACGGTAAACCTTCCTGCTCAAGCCCGTTGCCGGTCACGGGTTCAGGCAGCGGTAATGAGGTGTCGAGGCCGTAAACCATGCCCGCGAGGATCGCGGCCATCACCAGATAAGGGTTGGCATCGGCCCCCGCCACGCGGTATTCCACGCGGTGGTTGTCGCGATCGCCACAGGGAATGCGCAGTGCGACGGTGCGGTTGTTATGGCCCCAGGATGCCTGCGTTGGCACATACATGCCGGGTTGGAAACGGCGATAGGCATTCACATTGGGTGCCAGCAGCGCCATAGAGGCCGGCATCAGGGCAATCATCCCCGCCAGCACCTGCTTCAGCAGCGCCGAGTCTTCACCGTCGTCGTCGGCAAACACGTTGTTACCTTGATGATCCAACATGCTGATATGCACATGCATGCCGCTGCCTGCGTGCTCTTCATAAGGCTTCGCCATAAAGGTGGCCTGGATGTTGTGCTTCTCTGCCACCATACGCACCAGGCGTTTCAACGCCAGCGCATGATCGCAGGCCTGCAGTACATCGCTGGTGTGATGCAGGTTAATCTCAAACTGGCCGGGTGAGGCTTCCGCCACCGCGCCGTCGGCCGGGATCCCTTGCAGGCGTGCCAGTTCATCTATCTCGCTCAGTACGTCGGCAAAATGATTGAGATTATCCACCGAATACACCTGGCTTTGGGTGTTACGCTCCTGGGTTCCGGGGGCACACGGCGGTTGCAGATAACCTTCGGCATCGCGCTGACGATCGATGAGATAGAACTCCAACTCTACCGCTACTACGGGGGATAACCCGCGCTGACGCAAACGCTGCCACACCTGGTTCAGCACATTACGCGGTTCAACGTCAAAGGGAGTACCATCTTCATCCAGCATGGTGAGCAGTACCTGGCCGATATATTCCGGATCGGCCGCCGACGGCGTCAGGGTTCCGGCGACCGGAACGCAGATATGATCTGGCTCACCCAATTCTTGCCCTAACCCGGCCTCTTCCACCACGTTGCCAAGAATATCCATCGCGAACACCGAGGCCGGGAAGTAACAGCCTTTCTCCAGCTTGCTTAAGCCACCAACCGGGATACGTTTGCCACGGAAACTGCCGTTGAGATCGGTGAGTAGAACATCGACATGCTGGGTTAATGGATAACGTTCCAGATACTTCTTCACTTCGCGCTGGAACGCGCTACTTCGCCTTTCTTCGTTGTGCTGCACAAAGTTTTCCACTTCTACGATGTTGGTTTGCATGATTCACCCGTCATTGTGTTTGGTCTGTGGTTCTCACACTTATTGCCTTCGATGTTTATTGACCATCTTGCTCAATATAATGTCCACGAATGAAACATAGATGCAACAAAATTGTTTTGCAAGTGTTACTTTTGGTTTGAATATTGTCCACCTCGCTGCTAGATTTAGGTAATATTGAGCAAGAAAAGGCGATATTTTGATATATCGGTCATAATTTCGAACACACCTAGAGGTCATTATGGGCAATATATTTAACAGACCAATCATCGGCGTGGTGATGTGCAGGTATAGGTTAAACCAACACCTCACACAGACCTTGCAAGAAAAGTACCTGAATGCGGTTTTATCCGCTGGTGGGTTACCCATCGCCCTGCCGCATGCGCTGGCAGAGCCGGAAATGCTGGAAGAGTTAGTGCCGCATCTCGACGGCATTCTGTTGCCGGGCAGCCCCAGCAACGTGCAGCCGCACCTTTATGGTGAAAACGGCGATGAGCCTGACGCCGATCCTGGGCGAGATGAATTGAGCCTGGCGCTGATCCGCCTGGCGCTCAACAGGCGCATTCCCCTTTTCGCCATTTGCCGCGGTATGCAGGAAATGGTGGTCGCCACCCAAGGCACCCTGCATCGCCGCCTGTATGAGCAGCCTGAATTACTTGAGCACCGCGAAGATCACGATCTGCCGCTGGCACAGCAATATGCCCCTGCCCATGAGGTGATCGTTCAGGATGGCGGCTTGCTGGCGCAACTGCTGCCAGATTGCAACCGCTTCTGGGTGAACTCCCTGCACGGCCAAGGAGCCAAAACCCTCGGTCCCAGCGTACGCATCGAAGCACATGCCGCCGACGGGCTGGTGGAAGCCATCAGCATCCGCGATCAGCCGTTTGCGCTGGGCGTGCAGTGGCACCCGGAATGGAACAGTGACGAATACGCACTATCCCGCCTGCTGTTTGAGGGATTCATTACCGCTTGCCAGAATTATCAGAAGGAAAAACGCCTATGAGCGACGTCAGCTTGGCTCCGGGGAAACGCTTATCGCAGATCCGCCAGCAATTAGGGTTGTCGCAGCGCCGGGTAGCCGAACTGTCTGGATTAACGCACAGCGCTATCAGCACCATTGAACAGGATAAAGTCAGCCCGGCCATCAGTACGCTGCAAAAGTTACTGACGGTGTATGGGCTGTCACTGTCGGCTTTCTTTGCCGAACCGGAAAAACCGGATGAACCCCAGATCGTCATTAGCCATGAAGACCTGATTGAGATCGGCAGCCAAGGGGTTTCGATGAAACTGATCCACAACGGTGACCCAAACCGCACGCTGGCGATGATGATCGAAACCTATGAGCCGGGGACCACCACCGGCGAACGTCTTAAACATCAAGGGGAAGAGATCGGCACCCTGCTGGAAGGCGAAGTCATGCTGCAGGTGAACGGGCAGACCTATCACCTGCAGGCGGGCCAGAGCTACACCATCAATACCGGTATTCCCCACAGTTTCAGCAACACGTCGGCGCGGGTGTGCCGGATTATCAGCGCCCACACGCCGACCACCTTCTGATTAACGGAGCAAGGTATGGATTTCCACCACTTGCAGTACTGGCAACAACGAGCGCAGGCCCTGAAGATTGAAAACCGGCTGTTTATCAACGGCCGTTACCAACAGGCTGCCGCAGGGGAAACCTTTGCCGTAGACGATCCCGCTGCCCAGCGTGAGCTGGTGCAGATGGCACGCGGCAGCCAGGCAGATATCGATCTGGCGGTGAAGGCCGCCCGCGCAGTATTCGAGCGTGGCGACTGGTCACAGGCTGCACCCGCCCAGCGCAAAGCGACGCTGCTGAAGTTGGCGGCGCTGATGGAAGAACATCATGAACAGCTCGCCCTGTTAGAAACGCTGGACACCGGTAAACCCATCCGCCACAGCCTGCGTGATGACGTTCCCGGTGCCATTCGCTGCATGCGCTGGTACGCAGAAGCAATCGACAAAGTCTATGGCGAAATCGCCCCCACCGGCAACGATGCGCTGGCGCTGATCCAACGCGAACCGATCGGCGTGGTGGGAGCGATTGTGCCCTGGAACTTCCCGCTGCTGCTGGCCTGCTGGAAACTGGGCCCGGCGCTGGCGGCCGGTAACAGCGTGGTGTTGAAGCCTTCAGAGAAATCACCGCTGACGGCGGTCTATCTGGCCGCCTTGGCGCAGCAGGCCGGGCTGCCGGACGGCGTGCTGAACGTGATCCCAGGCTATGGGCATGATGCCGGTAAAGCGCTGGCGCTGCACCCGAACGTAGATGCCCTCACCTTCACCGGTTCCACCCAGGTGGCGAAGCAACTGATGAAGTATGCCGGTGAATCCAACATGAAACGCGTCTGGCTCGAGGCGGGCGGCAAAAGTGCCAATATCATCTTCGCCGATTGCCCCGATCTGGATAAAGCCGCGCAGGGTGCTGCCGCCGGTATCTTCTACAACCAAGGCCAGGTGTGCATTGCCGGTACGCGTTTGCTGGTGGAAGAAAGCATCCAGCAGGAATTCCTCCAGGCACTACGTAAGCATGCGGCGGCCTTCGAGCCCGGTAACCCGCTCGATCCACAAACCATCATGGGTACGCTCATCGACCAAGGGCATTGCGAAAAGGTGGTTGGCTATATTGAGCAGGGGCTGGAGCAAGGAGCCGCCCTGTTCCTCGATGGCCGCGAGCACAAGCAAGGCAGCCAGCCGGGCTATCTCGGCCCGACCATTCTTACCCAGGTAGACAACGCCATGAGCGTAGCGCGCGACGAAATCTTCGGCCCGGTGCTGGCGGTGACCACTTTCAACGGCGAACAGCAGGCGCTGGAACTGGCCAACGACAGCGAATATGGGCTAGGGGCCGCCGTCTGGACGCGCGATCTTTCCCGTGCCCACCGTATGGCTCGGCGGTTGAAAGCAGGCACCGTGTTCGTTAACAACTACAACGATGGCGATATGACCGTGCCTTTCGGCGGCTACAAACAAAGCGGCAACGGGCGTGACAAGTCGTTGCATGCCCTGGATAAATTTACCGAACTGAAAACCACCTGGATTTCTCTGGAATAAGGACTGCATCATGACTGAACACGTAAAAAGCTATTATGCGGCGACGGCCAATGCTCATCAGCCTTATCCGCAGTTGAATGAATCGATTGAATGCGACGTCTGTATCGTCGGTGGCGGCTATACCGGCCTGTCTTCAGCACTGTTTCTGGTGGAAGCCGGTTATAACGTGGTCGTGCTGGAGTCCGCACGTATCGGCTTCGGCGCCAGCGGCCGCAACGGGGGGCAGTTGGTCAACTCCTACAGCCGCGATATTGACGTGATTGAGGCGCGCTACGGTGCAGAAAGCGCCCGCATGCTGGGCAGCATGATGTTTGAAGGGGCCGATATTATCCGCAGCCGCATTAAACGTTACGCCATTGAATGCGATTATCGCCCAGGCGGCATTTTTGCCGCACTCAACAATAAACAATATCACGCCCTGATCGAGCAGAAGCAGAACTGGGAACGGTACGGCAATACGCAACTTGAGCTGCTGGATGGCGAACGGATCCGCCAGGAAGTGGCCAGCGATCGTTACGTCGGCGCCCTGCTCGATCACAGCGGTGGCCATATTCACCCGCTCAACCTGGCGCTGGGCGAAGCCGAAGCCATTCGCCTGCAAGGCGGGCGGATTTTCGAACAGTCGGCAGTCACCAACATCCGCCACGGCGAGCCCGCGCTGGTCAGCACCGCCAGCGGGCAAGTGACGGCGCGCTATGTCATCGTTGCCGGTAATGCCTATCTGGGTGACAAACTGGAACCCCGCTTGGCCAAGCGCAGTATGCCGTGCGGCACCCAAGTGGTAACCACCGAGCCGCTGGCACCAGAAGTCGCGGCCTCTTTAATCCCGCAGAACTACTGCGTGGAAGACTGTAACTACCTGCTGGATTATTACCGCATTACCGGCGATAACCGCCTGCTTTATGGCGGTGGCGTGGTGTATGGCGCACGCGATCCCGACGATATCGACAATCTTATCCGCCCCAAACTGCTGAAAACCTTCCCGCAGTTAAAAGGTGTCCGTATTGACTATCGCTGGACAGGCAATTTCCTGCTGACGCTGTCGCGCATGCCACAGTTCGGCCGGTTAGAAAATAATGTCTACTATATGCAGGGTTACAGCGGCCACGGCGTGACTTGTACTCATCTGGCGGGCAAATTGATTGCCGAGTTGATGCGTGGCGACGCCGAGCGCTTCGACGCCTTTGCCAAGTTGCCGCACCTGCCATTCTTTGGTGGACGTAACTTGCAGATCCCGTTCACCGCCATCGGCGCCGCCTACTATACGTTGCGCGATCGCATTGGTGTTTAAGCCGAGGAGCTCCTGACATTAGCCTGATTAAACAATCGACATTATGATCAATAATTGATCTTAATGATGGCTTAGGGAGCTTTTATACAAAAAAACTCATCATTGTGATGCAATATTGCATCGATATTTTGATGTACTGTCGTCTCAAAAATCATATAGTAAGCACATATCAAGGATCACCGATTTCCCTGGTGTTGTTGTACTTGCCCCTCACTCTTTGCAGGGGCTTTTTTCTTCTTCCTGGCGGATTGCCATTCCCTTCGATTTCAGCAGAATCAGGCAAGCTTCACGATTCCAATCCGTGCGTTGAACAATAGTGAGCTATCCCCTCTCGAACGGAGTACACTGCCTTCACCACACATCTACCCGGTGAAAGATATGTCTCTCCTCGATGCCCTCAAGATGTTCAGTGATACATCATCAGCCAATGTCACCTGCCCAAAATGCAATAAAGTTTCGCCGCAAAACCGCCAGAAGCTGAACAAAAATATCACGATGATCTGCCCTCACTGCGGGCATTATTTCCGTAAGAATGAAGACTAAAACATTGTTGCACGTTTTTTGCCGAGAATAGTCCTTTATCCTCCGCAGTCATATTTCCAAAATGCTGTTGCCCAAGCTGAAAGTTGAAATAAAGCAGCCAATGTGATGCCACCGACAGTCGTGCAAGAACGGTAACTGTTGGCAGCATCTTAGGCGCTGATTGGTTAATGTGAACGAGCCCTATCCCAATAAACATTAACCGTTCACCCTTATGCACTTTAATGATATTGCCATTGATAGAGATAGACACACCTAACCCGCAAAGATGGATTACGATTTGAATAGCCCCGATGTAGGCAAGTAAATATGACGGCCAAGCATTCAGCACAAGATGATATTATAACCAGAGGCGAAGGGCTTAATGCCCTGAAAAATAATATTGCGTAATATACTGTTCTCATAGCGCACCAGGGCAGAGAGCGGCGATTATCCTTGACCATGATCTGTTTATCAAGCATTTAGACTTAATACACTACTATCAATTTGCGCCCCTGTTAAAACCCACTTATTGGAATTAAAAAATGCAACTATCTCACTTAATTATTGCCTCTGCACTCAGCGTTTGTAGCCTGCCTGTTCTAGCGACCACTACTGCTTCCGTGGCCGTTTATGCGACTCAGCAACAGCAAGGCTCAGCCTCTATTGGCAACCATAGTTTTCATACCAAGGATTTTACCGTTTCGCTAGCGAACCTGTCTGACAAAAATATTGACCTGAATAAGCTATGCCTTCAAGCATTTGCTCCAGATGACAAAAAATTTAAGCTTGACACTGTGGATGAAACACTCACCGTAGGTATCTTAAAGCCCAAGGCGTTGGTTAAAGGATTAGCCACATTCTCGTCTTCTGATAACAGTGTCTATCAAGCCTCTTTAGTTAAAATAACGGATCAATGTTAACACCGACAACCGTAATAATAACCTGTTCGGGTCAGGTTGATTAGCGCCAACACGCGAAAAGACGCCTGAACATAATATTCCATTTTCTGATTTAGAAAGCTCGACACCATCGCAGGATATTTACAGTGAAAAGCAAAGCCTCTATTATAATTTTTCCCCTTGTCTTATCGGGCTGTTCTGCCTCATGGGAACCGATTGGAAATCCGCCAGTAACTCTGCAAAATGCACAGAATATTTGCCAGAGTCTCTCATTATCCCAATTTCCAATTAAGAATGAAGTCGCTACCAGAAGTGTTGAGAAACAAATTTCCATAAAATGTAAAGCTGGCGAGAATTGCGACAGTAGCGGTTATCGGTATGAAAAGAAATTAGGCGTTGAAAGCTATCCCCTTGACGTTAACAAACAGAGTAGGCGAGAAGCCTTCTCATCCTGCATGGAAAATAACGGATGGAAGAATACCAGCTGGTTATAAATCAGCCTATTTAAGCCTTGATAAAGTAGCAGCGTCGTTCTCTTCTTGTACAAGCGCGACATTGCTACTTGCAGGGTGCACATTCAGTTTGTTACTTAGCATTTCCTGCTGTTATGTTTTCTATAACTTCGAGAATTTTTTAACCCGACTTGGTTTTTAATCCAAAAATTGGTTTTATCAGCTGAATTTAACGAAAAATTTAGAATTAAATTCCAATGAAGACCGCGCAGCTTCTATCGTGCACAAAAGCCCTCGCCAGCGCCGAGATTCTTCGTGATTACACGTTCTTGCCCCCTCGCGGTATTGCACAAATGTCGTCAACCACCTTTACTTAAGGTGTACCACCCATCAAAAACTCAAGAAGGTCCTATGAAAATCATCGTTTGCACCGTTTTAGTCACCTTGCTAGTTGGCTGCTCTTCAGCTTGGGTAGCGGGTTCTGTCGGTAGCTCAGGTAATTCAAGTGCGACTATTGGGGTGGGTTCCAGTATCCGTCGTTGATTCTGCACGTGGCGATTACTGAGTAAAAGGCTGTATGGGCAACTTTTGGATTTAGTCACGATATATCTATGAGGTGTGGCAGAAACCAGAACGATGGTAGCAACCCATCGCACCCACAAAGAGATCAATTTCCATACAAAACAATGAAAAATAATTTAATATTCACCCAACTAATTAGTATTAATCAGATAAAAGCATTCATACCAAGAATACTTATTTAAACTCCCACTCGATGTACGCTACACCTTATGAGTTAACCATCCATGCGCTGTCGAAAGACAGTTGTCTCTTTTTTTGAAGCGCATCAAATAATGATGCAATAAGCATTGATTTACCAAGCAAACATTAGCTATTCTTCACATTAAGATAATTAAATATTCCGTTTAATGTCTAGCATGAAGAATATTTATTTCCCTGGTGTTGGTCAAATGACCCCCACCACTCGACGGAGAGTGGTGGTTTTTTTTGCCTGCGATTTTTATTGATTTGCTTGCACGCCAGCCCAAAAGTTACTCGGTCAGTTCTGGCACATATGATTATCACACTTGAGGATGTGATCGCTGCGGATAGTCCAAACAGAAAAACCCCGGATTATGCCGAGGCTCTTGGTTGTTGTGCATCACTTGATGACGCTCAGTGAATGCCATCAGGAATGACGATTGCACTTTTATTGGGGCAGTTTCCAGTTTTGTGCAGGCAGGCCGCTACATGCAAGCATCTTTACTGGTTTATTTAATCCTGCCGTCGTCAGGCATTTATTTGATGCTATATTACGCACCTCAGTCTGAATATCCTGAAACGCTTTCCACTGCTGTTTTGTATTCTGATAATCACACGTTGCAACCCCCAGTGTACTGCCTTCATCAGACAGGCATTGACCGCTGTTCAGTACAATATAGTGAAGTGTGGACGACTCTTCTTCCGGGGTGACTGGCGTTGTGTCGTCACAGGCCAGCAACGCAGGCTCACCCAGGGTCTTCTCTGCCAAGCAATTACGCCCATTGGCAACATTCAGATAACCAGCAGTCGTCTTTGTGGTGACAGTGATAACCTTTGCACTCTGAATATCTGATGTTGAAACCGCCATAGCCGAAAATGATGCTGCGACAGTCACAACTAATACCGCTAAATGTGTTTTCATCTCTCGATTCCTTTTAACTTATTGATAAAAATAAATAATGTGAATTTATTACTTTATTGCCGCAGTCAATTACCATTTAGTCAACGCTTCAATGCGTGAGGCACATATATCCATTTCACCTTGCTTAATCTGCAAAGCCTCTACTGCGTCACCAAACGTTATACCTTCAAACGGCGAACTTTCACGCTTTTGCAACAGTGCTATCGGTGGTAGGACATAAGACGAGGTAGCCAACCAATTGCAGGACAGTGCACCACTGGTTGATGGTGAAGGTATCGCCGTCGAAATCCAGGCAGCGATAGAACAAGCTAAACTTACAGCGCGGCTCGGGCCCAGGTTGAGCAGTTGAAACAGAAGTGGGGCATTACAAACCATACCGAGCTGAAAAACAAAGTGGTGGCCCGCAGCCGAGATCATGTGGTCAGCCAGTACCAGGTTCATTACTTTCGTAGTACTTCGATGGCGGAGCGCGGAGCTCAGGTATCTGCAAACACGTTAACCATGAGTTTCAGTAAAGCCAGAGATCTCGCAAACATCAATTGGAGATCGGGAACGCCAGCAACATTTCATAAGCAGCGCTCTCTTTCAGAACGTTTATACAGCCACCATCAGCCGTTCGCTATTAGGCTGGGGTTTGCATTCATCAAACAGTCCCAACTGTGCCACGCCTTGGCTGGAAAAATCTTGTAACATCACGCCTCCTTTCTGGTACCGATAACCCGGTTGCCAAATCGCGTCAAGGCAGCGTATGGATGTGGCAATAATGTCGCGGGTATCTTAATATGGCCTTGCTCTCAAGAGCGGGTGGGCCTTGGTTCGTACTCATCATGACGGCGTTTATGGGTATGAATGGCACCTGTAGCTCCAACTACCGACGGCCGCCCATCTTACTCAATAAAAAAACCACCAGCAGATAACGGTCAGGGCGACCAGGCAGGATCTGCAGGTGGTTTTGCTTGCGCATAACGCAGCAGCCTCAATTGGGAAGCTGTTCTGTTATGCAATAAATAAACGGTCTCAGCCACCTAAATTCTATTTATTCCACTAAGCCACTCACTCTAATGGTATAAGCGTGAACTTCCATTGAGTTACGTTATCAATGTATCTCCATCCATCCGAAACTTTTCCTCCTGATAACCATCAATTGGCTGATGCTCAGTTGTTAAGAGGGAATAGTATTGGAATACACACTTAAGGATACATAGTTTCCTTAAGTCTCTTATATTCATCCTGTGCTAGCGGCAATCATTCATTATAGTATTTCCTTGTTGTTAGCCATTAATTCAATCGCAAATATCGACAATGCATTTTCTCGCCCATAAATGCGCAGCAACGTATTTAAAATAGGTTTCGCGGGTCATATACTTGGTCATTCGCAGAAGGAGGGCCATTTTTTAACACAATTCCCGCATGACAACTTTCGAATAAACTATTTTTCATCTCACCCCAATGAATGCCATTATCCAGGCTATACCTCAGATTATTTTCCGTACCATTCAGCACAATACCTTGATATTTCATAACCAATCGTTCAATCGACAAACCAGACGGTGTATGTAACCTTATAATAAGAGATATATCGCCCAAACCATTCCTGAATGTTAATAATGGGCCTACACATTGCACATCCCAACTTTCCGGTCCAATATAGAACTCATTGTCTTTAATAGATAAAGTTATCTGACCATCAGCATTAGTGAAAAGTCCAGACACTAATACTGGCTGCCCTTCATATTTAGGTGGTGTAATTGACAGCAGAGGCAAGTCATTTACTGCGATTAAATGCTGACAATTTCGGAATGTTGAACCGGCAAATTTAACTGTTATAGGTTCAATGCCAAAATCAAACATCTCTTGTGAAAACCCTTGCTGAAGGCACTTAGGACTTGCATTCGCTCTAGCAACAGTATCTGCAGACAGCCTGCCCCTAGCTCTCTTCTGATTACATTGCGCACACAATAACGTCATCCCTTTAGGGTTGTGTTCCTTTGCATCAGCAAAATCGGGAGCAAAATGTTCATAATCATAAAATGCAAGCCCACATATTACGCATCCAAATCCACATCGTTGCCTGATTTGACGTCTGATTTCTTCGCCAGGATCACGTTTAAGTCCATACTTGTTAGTACCTTTAGCCATCATTACCTACCACAATCCTGTTAATGAAATTAATTCATGAAAGATATTACAATATCCCCATTAACCGCAATACATTTCAAATGTTAAATTAACAGCTAAATGTTTAGCTTTTATGAAGTTTTCAATCCATAGCCCTATAAAGCGAGTAAATAACAGCCATGATTCAATGCATTTATCCATTTTTGGCATCAAAATACAAATTTTTAGACAAATAGAGCAAGGGCAGATTTCGAACATGCGATCTCCGCACTATCAGCTACCGAACCAGTACAAAGATTATATCGGCGTCACTCTTAACTCCTCGAACGCCCAAGCTTTAGCTATTTCTCGCCGTTAGACTCAGCCATCTGCTGATACACCAGATCATTACCGTGTGGTAGGCTTTCACTTTAGCTTGCGGTAATGAGCCAGCCGTTCCCTGAAATACTCCTGCAGATGCTTCGGCTATTCAGCCTCCACATGTATAGGGAGCACAGGCAGATTAAGCCACTTTTTGTACGCAACGCCGGACGCCGCCAGATCGACGTTTACCTTGTCCATCTCATCTTTGGGAAAATCACCCAAATTGTACGATTGAGTCATAGATCCTCCTGTTTGGAGGTAAGCGTACGGCGAACTCGCGTTGTGTGATTAAAATAATGTAATAAGCTGGCGGATATTAACTGAAGCTGTTTTCGGCGTAGGGTAATAGCTCGCTGATCTGGCTGTTCGGCCAGGTAGGTAAACGGGTCAGCACAACGCGCAACCAGATATACGGGTCGTGGCCGTTGAGTTTGGCGGTTTCCAGCAGACTCAGGATAGCCGCCATCCTTTGCCCAGCCCGTAACGACCCGGCAAAGAGCCAGATGGTATGACCTTGATATAATCACTTCAGCATTAGTGCATTATTGGAGGTCATTATGTTACAGAATTCCCCTTCAGTTTATGTCGGTCTGGATGTTAATAAAGAGTCTCTGGCCGTCGCTATTGCCAACCCAGAGCGTGGTGGTGAAATACGCTTTTATGGCAATATTCCCAATCAACAGCAAAGTATTCATCATTTGTTTCTAAAGTTACAGAAACAATATCCGTCAGTGATGGCTTGTTATGAAGAGGGTCCCTGTGGGTATGGTATTTATCACCAGTTAATGGCGATGAGCGTTAAATGCATTGTCGTTGCACCCTCTCGGATACCGAAATCACCAACAGACCGGATCAAAAATGATCACAGGGATGCGGTTGGTCTAGCCCGGTTGTTACGGGCAGGTGAACTGATACCTGTCTGGAGCCCTGACATTGTACATGAGGCTATGCGAGATTTGGTTCGTGCACGCGCATCCGCCAAACAGGATTGCAGGATTGCTCGTCAGCGTATCCAGAGCATGTTGTTGCGCACTGATAGACGCTATGACAAGAAACCATGGGGATACCGACATCGGATGTGGCTGGCAAATCAAACCTTTCCACTGCCTTCACAGCAGATTGCGTTTCAACATTATTGCCAAAGCCTTGAACAAATTGAAAATCGAATAACGCAACTGGATCAAGAGATTGACCGTCTGCTACCCGAATGGCCTCTTTACAATCTAGTCTGCCAACTCCAGGCGCTGAAAGGTGTCGGAAAAACCATTGCCATTTCGCTGGCTTCTGAACTGGGTGATTTTGCCCGTTTCCCTAACCCGAAACAAATAATGGCTTACCTGGGGTTGATACCTGGAGAATACTCCAGTGGCAGCAAAGTCCGCTCCCGAGGCATAACCAAAATTAGTAACAGTGAGCTTAGGCGTTTGTTATACGAAGCTGCCTGGTCATATCGCTCACGAGCAAAAGTAGGCAGTTGGTTGATAACTTACCGACCTTCCACTGCTACGCAGGTATCCATAGATATCACGTGGAAAGCTCAGCAACGCCTGTGTGCCCGTTATAACACCCTTCTTCAGAAAGGAAAAAAGTCGCAGGTTGCTATTACCGCCGTAGCCCGTGAGTTTGTAAATATCCCTGCAAAACGAACCATTCACTTTTAGAGATCTTCTGACATACTGATTTCACCATGCGTAAAGCCCGATTCACGTTCCGTAAAAAGCTGTATGGTGAGCTCGATACATTACAATCGGATCTTGATGAATGGCTGGCTCACTATAATAATGAGCGAACTCATCAGGGGAAAATGTGCTGTGGAAGAACGCCAATGGAAACGTTGCTTGATGGAAAGCGCATCTGGGCAGAGAAGAATTTAAACCAGATGTAATCTGACAGATACCTGTATAAATAACCGGTAACTGTCAGATCAGGTCTGAGCTAGTACACATTAGGCTGTTAACACCAAGCGATTTTGTCGTACTTTAACTACCACGCGATTCTGTCGTAGTCGCGAATTACCAAGGGAAATTGACGGTTAATTAGTAACCGTGTTCTTTGAATGTTTTGTTTGTACATTCGAGGAACGCTAAGGATGATCACGTTGAACTCCAAAGCCCAATTGACCGTGGATGTCATTGCAAAAGTGGCTGGGCATAAAATCACTATTGCCAATGCCGCTAAGCTCCTCAATAAATCCAGACGTACCATTGAACGCTATCTCCAGCGTTATCGAGATAAGGGACTTCAGTTTGTTGTTCATGGCAACGCCGGGAGTGAACCGGCGAATAAAACGCCGGATATTTTAAAACAGCAAGTTCAGGCGCTTATCCGTGAAAAATACTATGACCTGAATTTGCAGCATCTCGCTGAAATGCTGCAAACCAATGAACACATCGTTGTGAAGCGTGAAACACTGAGAAAATGGGCACACGATATTCATCATGTAAAACGCGCAAAGCGCAGGCGAAGTCGGGTTCACAAACGCAGGGAGCGAATGGAAGCGCCAGGGTTGATGCTGCAAATGGACGGCAGTACGCACCGTTGGTTTGGCAATAATAAATCCTGCCTGATTGCGATGATCGATGATGCCAACAGCGATATACACGCTGAATTCTTCCCGTCAGAAACCACCGCAGGCTGCCTGAAAGTTATGCGCTCAGTTATTGAGAAGTACGGCGTGTTTAAGACGTTGTACGTTGACCGGGCGGGTATCTTCGGTGGCCCCAAACGTTGCAACTTCTCCCAGATGCAGCGGGCTTGTGAGGAATTGGGTATCGAAATCATCTTTGCCAGCTCACCACAGGGTAAAGGGCGTATTGAACGTGCCTTCGATACCTTGCAAGACCGGCTCATACCAGAGCTGAGGCTGCACAATATTATTGATATGGCGGGTGCCAACAGCTACCTTCAGCATGTGTTTATACCGCAGTTCTGGCGCAAAAAACTGACGGTCAAAGCAAGAACACCTGCCTCCGAATATACCCCGCTGTCCAGGCACACTAACCTTGACGATATCTGTATCACCAAGGTTTACCGCAAGATCCGTAATGACCATACGTTCAGCTACGGCAACAAATTCTACTTCATCGAATCACCGATAAAACACTCCATCGCGCACCAAAAGATCGAAATCAGAAAAGGGAAAAATGAGCAGTTCAGTGCCCACTTCGCAGGCAGACAATTACAGGTGTCAGAGGTTACGGAGCCCGTCAAAGCGTCAATGGAAGATACCGACGTCCAGAAAAAACTCGATGTACTGGCCCTGGCTGACAAGCTTGGTAATGTCGCGGAAGCATCACGCCTAAGCGGCGTATCCCGCGATACAATTTACCGCCACAGGCGACTTCTTAAAGAAGGTGGGAGCAACGCACTTAAACGGCAAGAGACGCCTAATCTGAGGCATAAAAACTGCACAGCGCTCAGCATTGAGAATACGGTTGTGCAATTCTCCATCGAGCATCCTCATCTTGGTCAGCAAAAAGTCGCCCTAAAGGTGAAGGCTGAGCACGGTATGGACATCAGTCCCGGAGGCGTTCGCAGTATCTGGCTTCGCCAAAACATGAACACGACGGCTTTACGTGTCGCCAGAGCAAAATCATTACACCAAATGGCCTGATAGGCGTTTGATTGATAGATCTATGAGGAGTTGGTACTCTGGTTGCGTCAAAATCGCTTGGTAATTATACCGTCAGTATCCCTTGGTAATCACACTAGTACACATTAGGCGGTGTTGTTGACAACATCCATATTTTCTTGAAGTTTGGAAGGTCACTCGAAGACAGAACGAAAACCGCCGCACCTGCGAATGCTCCAACTACTACAGCAGGATCAAGATTGGAAAACACACCGACAATTGTCACACCAGTAACCGCTGTTGCCACCGCCCCGGTACCAGAGATCGGCTCACTCATAATTGCTCCTTTGTTTGCTGGTTTGCTGTATCGCTCAGCAAACGCCGGGCGCAGAAATAAAAAAGGCCACGCGTTAGCGCAGCCAAATATGTTTGTATGTAGATGAGAAAACTTAGACAATGCCTAGAATTAACATTACTTCAGGTGAAATATGGATTTTCATTTAAGTCGTTTAATCTGGATTCTTGGGTTCTTTATACACTTCTCTCGTGGCCATATCTCGCCATACCATCTGCGTTAATGCTTTTATATGGCTTTTTTGAGAAGAAAAGACCTGTGATTTTTTGCGCGTACCTTCCGCTGGGATGGTTAGCATTTTGCATAATCTATTTCTTATGCGTCATCGTACATATGTTGAACACTTAAACGCTAAGAAAACTTAAATCACCGCCAAAAAAATGAAGATAATGACGCAAAGAACCCATAAAATAAACGGGAAAGCAAAAACCCACATTAACCATTTTTTCTGTTTAAATCCCGCAAAAATAAAGCCTATAGCGAATAAGACAGGAATGGGCCAGTAATGCACAGGACCAAACATTATGTATAGGACCCAGATCAAAGGGTCACGCGAGTCGAAAAAAATCATTGTACGCCATCCATGCCTTTTACTGACAACCCTATAAATCCACAGAAAAAAACCCGCCAATTGTGCGGGTTTTTTTTGAATTTGTCGCTGCGGATACAACTTCGCGAAGCTTATATGAATTTAGCCGATTTTCGCACAAAGTCAACGTCAAATCGATCAATGTTTGAATTGAATGCGTCGCTCATCGGCAGATAAAGCATGAATTCCGCAGTCCTGAGCCAAACATCAATACGGGTTTCGCACGTACGTAGGCACCAATCAGGACGCTTATCATGCAGATCGGCGGCCATGGCCTTTTTACTTTTGCCCCAGCCGAGATAGCGCTCATGGATGATGAATTTTAGCCCGGGGTGCTCCAGCAGCACGGAGCCAATCACCTGGTCTATTGTGGCCGCCTCTCTGTCAGTGCAGAACGCCAAGCTGCTTTTTTGCCGACCTTCGAGAATGTCGAGCAGGTAAGCGTACAACTCCCCTTTTTCACAGCCAGCCTTTTTGAGTTGGCGGAGGGCCTGAGTAATCGCCGTCTTTGTTAAGCTTATCAACGTGGCTCGACCGTTACTTGAAAATCCAAGACGAACGCAAAGCAGCGAAAGAAATCACCGAAAATACAGTAAAACAGAAACTGGCACCTGTGAAGGCCATGCGTGCCGCACTGGCGACAAAACCGATCAGGGATGTTGATACACGTGATATTGCCGATATTCTCGATGATTACAAAAATCGGGGCTACTCCAGAATGGCCCAAGTCGTTCGAACCACGCTTATCGATGTGTTCAAGGAGGCTCAGCACGCTGGCGAGGTTCCTCCGGGCTACAACCCTGCAGAGGCAACTAAAAACCCGCACAACAGAATCGGACGTGAACGTATGATATTAGATGAGTTTAATGCCATCCTGGCCGTTATTGAGCCACCATTTGAGTATATGAGGAATGCTATGTTGTTGGGGCTGGTAACTGCTCAACGTGTCGGTGACATCAGCAAAATGAAGTTTTCCGACATCTGGGATGAACACTTGCATATTGAGCAAGCGAAAACCGGATCCAAAGTTGCGATCCCACTTTCTCTTCACTGTGATGCAATCGACATGTCACTAGAACAAGTGATCATCCAGTGCCGGGATAATATCGTCAGCCCATACCTGGTGCATTACACGCACAATACATCAATGGCAAGGCGTGGCGGATTGGTTCAACCCAACACGTTAAGTAGCAGTTTCAAAAAAATTCGCGATCTTTCTGGCCTGTCTTGGGAAAAAGGTACTCCCCCAACCTTTCACGAAATCCGCTCACTGGCCGAACGCCTGTACAGGGAACAAAAAGTGAATACCAAGGATTTATTAGGGCATAAAAACCAGCATCAAACTGACCGTTATAACGATGATCGAGGGAAAGATTGGAAGGTCGTTGGAGGGGAAAAATAGCCTATTTTATGTACAGTTTTGCAGAAGAGTTTTGCAGGGGTTTTGCAGAAGAATTTTTTGAGGGGAAAAAACAAACGGGAGCCATAAGCTCCCGTAATCATTCAACGCTAAAACAGGCTTACATGTGTTTAACGATAGCGTCGCCAAACTCTGAGCATTTCAGCAGCTTAGCGCCTTCCATCAGGCGTTCAAAGTCATAGGTCACGGTCTTGGCAGCGATGGCACCTTCCATTCCCTTAACAATCAGGTCAGCCGCTTCGAACCAACCCATATGACGCAGCATCATCTCAGCCGACAGGATCACAGAACCTGGGTTCACTTTATCCTGGCCGGCATACTTAGGCGCGGTACCGTGAGTGGCTTCAAACAGCGCGCAGTCGTCACCGATGTTGGCACCTGGGGCGATACCGATACCACCAACCTGTGCGGCCAAGGCGTCAGAAATGTAGTCACCGTTCAGGTTCATACAGGCAATCACGTCATATTCCGCTGGGCGCAGCAGGATTTGCTGCAGGAATGCGTCGGCGATCACGTCTTTAACCACGATCTCTTTGCCCGTATTCGGGTTCTTGATCTTCAGCCATGGGCCACCGTCGATCAGCTCACCGCCAAACTCTTCACGCGCCAGTTCGTAGCCCCAATCCTTGAAGGCACCTTCGGTGAACTTCATGATGTTGCCTTTGTGAACCAGGGTCACTGAATCACGATCGTTGGCAATCGCATATTCGATCGCCGCACGCACCAGGCGCTTGGTGCCCTCTTCAGAACATGGCTTCACGCCGATGCCGCACTGCTCTGGGAAGCGAATTTTCTTCACGCCCATTTCTTCGCGCAGGAACTTGATCACTTTATCAGCTTCTGCTGAACCGGCTTTCCATTCAATACCGGCGTAGATGTCTTCGGCGTTTTCACGGAAGATCACCATATCGGTCAGTTCCGGGTGCTTAACCGGGCTTGGCGTACCTTGGTAGTAACGCACCGGGCGCAGACACACGTACAGATCGAGCTGCTGACGCAGGGCAACGTTCAGGGAGCGGATACCGCCACCCACCGGAGTGGTCAGTGGGCCTTTGATAGCAACGCGGTAGTCACGAATAAGATCCAGTGTTTCATCCGGCAGCCACACGTCTTTCCCGTAAACGTGGGTGGATTTTTCACCGGTATAGATTTCCATCCAGGAGATTTTACGTTCGCCGTGGTAGGCTTTTTTAACTGCTGCATCAACCACGTGAATCATAGCAGGGGTAACATCGACGCCAATCCCGTCACCTTCGATGAACGGGATGATCGGGTTAGGCGGAACAACCAGTTTACCCTGGGCATCAACCGTAATCTTTTTACCTTCTGCCGGAACAACTACTTTGCTTTCCATCAACCTCTCCTTCATTCTTCAAGCGCAATTTTTGTTAATGCTTTGTAAGATGCGTGTCAATACTACTTGAATATTCAGTCCGCGCCAATCCGAAACGGATTCGGTTATAATGCGCCTATCATCCGTAATATCAACGACTATGAATAAATTCCCTGTTAAAAATCACCAAGTTAAACGATTCAGCTCAACCAGGCCCGCCGCGCGTACAGCGCCGCAGGAGCCGCGCCGGGTGGTGTTATTCAACAAACCCTTTGATGTATTGCCGCAGTTTACCGACGAAGCCGGGCGCACCACGCTGAAAGAATTTATTCCCTTTACCGACGTCTATGCCGCAGGGCGCCTCGATCGCGACAGTGAAGGATTGCTGGTGCTGACCAACGACGGCAAATTGCAGGCACAACTGACACAGCCCGGTAAACGTACCGGCAAGGTGTATTACGTACAGGTGGAGGGCAAACCGCAAGAAAGCGATCTGGCCCCATTGCGCCACGGCGTCACGCTAAAAGATGGCCCAACCTTGCCCGCTGGCGTGGAACGGGTGGAGGAACCGCAATGGCTTTGGCCACGCAACCCGCCAATCCGCGAGCGCAAATCCATACTGACCAGTTGGTTGCGAATCACCTTGTATGAGGGCCGCAACCGCCAAGTGCGGCGCATGACGGCGCATATCGGCTTCCCTACTCTGCGCCTGATTCGCTACAGTATGGGAAACCTTTCCTTGGGCACGCTGCAGCCCGGCGAATGGCAAACGCTTGATTCGCTTTAACCGCCAGAGGAGCCACCATGTTCAAACCACACGTTACCGTTGCCTGCGTGGTTCATGCCGCCGGTAAGTTTTTGATCGTTGAAGAAACCATCAATCACAAAGCCTTGTGGAATCAGCCCGCGGGCCATTTGGAAGCGGATGAAACGCTGATCCAGGCCGCTGAGCGCGAACTGTGGGAAGAAACCGGTATTCGCGCCACACCGCAGGCGTTCTTGCGCATGCATCAGTGGCTGGCACCAGACGGCACGCCGTTTCTGCGTTTCAGCTTCGTGATTGAGCTGGAAACCCCGTTGCCCACCGAACCCCATGATCGTGATATCGATCGTTGTCTGTGGCTGAGCGCCGAGCAAATCTTTGCGGCCAACAACCTGCGCTCTCCGCTGGTTGCCGAGAGCATTCGCTGCTATCAGCAGCCGGAGCGTTATCCGCTGTCGCTGGTTGCCAGCTTCAACTGGCCATTTTGATGGCATATATACCCGCCTTACTTGGAATTGCAGCGGCCCCAAAGGCAACGGGCCGAGCCACTGCCCGCAACCAACAACGCTGCTGCTTCAAGTAATAAGGGTATAAGTGCCGTGCGCACCGGCGGCCAACGTGGTAAAGTACTGCGCTTGTTTTTATTGCAGTCTATGTTCAAGTTCGTGAGATCCCCATGTCAGACAACAGCCAGAAAAAAGTAATCGTCGGGATGTCCGGCGGTGTCGACTCTTCCGTTACTGCCTATCTGTTACAGCAACAGGGCTATCAGGTCGCTGGGCTGTTCATGAAGAACTGGGAAGAGGACGATGACGAAGAGTACTGCTCTGCCGCCACCGATTTGGCCGACGCGCAAGCGGTCTGCGACAAACTCGGCATTGAATTGCACACGGTGAATTTCGCGGCCGAATACTGGGATAACGTGTTCGAGCTGTTCCTCGAAGAGTATAAAGCCGGCCGCACGCCAAACCCGGATATCCTGTGTAATAAAGAAATCAAATTCAAAGCGTTCCTGGAGTTCGCCGCCGAAGATCTGGGGGCCGACTACATCGCCACCGGCCACTATGTGCGCCGCCAGGACGTTGACGGCAAAAGCCGCCTGCTGCGCGGTATCGACGGCAACAAAGACCAGAGCTATTTCCTCTACACCCTCAGCCACGAGCAGGTGGCACAAAGCCTGTTCCCGGTAGGCGAGCTGGAAAAACCACAGGTGCGCCACATTGCAGAGCAGTTGGAACTGGTTACCGCCAAGAAAAAAGACTCTACCGGCATCTGTTTTATCGGCGAGCGTAAATTCCGCGACTTCCTTGGCCGCTACCTGCCCGCACAGCCTGGTCCGATCGTCAGCGTTGACGGCCAGACCATCGGTGAACACCAAGGGCTGATGTATCACACCCTCGGCCAACGCAAAGGGCTGGGCATTGGCGGGATGAAAGACAGCAGCGAAGATCCGTGGTACGTGGTGGATAAAGACGTCGCCAACAATATTCTGATCGTCGCCCAAGGCCACGATCATCCACGCCTGATGTCCACAGGCCTGATCGCTCAACAACTGCACTGGGTCGATCGCCAGCCTTTGACAGCAACCCTGCGCTGTACGGTAAAAACCCGTTATCGCCAACAGGATATTCCCTGCACCGTTACACCGCTCGACGCAGAACGCATTGAAGTGCGCTTCGACGAGCCGGTGGCTGCCGTGACCCCAGGCCAGTCCGCCGTGTTCTATCTGGGCGATATCTGCCTGGGCGGCGGCATTATCGAACAACGCTTACAGGAGTAATCGTGGCGAAGAATTATTACGACATCACGCTAGCAATGGCTGGAATCAGCCAGTCAGCGCGCTTGGTTCAACAGTTGGCGCACGAAGGGCAAGCCGATCGCGAAGCGTTCCACACCTCGCTGAACAGCCTGTTGCAGATGGACCCACCTTCTACGCTGGCGGTATTTGGCGGTGAGGAACGTAACCTGAAAATGGGCCTGGAGACGCTGATGGGCGTGCTCAACGCCAACAATAAGGGCCTGGCCGCAGAACTGACTCGCTACACCATCAGCCTGATGGTGCTGGAGCGCAAACTGCACGCCAACAAGTCGGCGATGAATACCCTTGGCGAGCGCCTGAGCCAGCTAGAACGCCAACTGGCACATTTCGAGCTGGAGTCAGACACCATTATCAGCGCACTGGCTGGGATTTATGTCGATGTTGTGGCTCCGCTGGGGCCGCGTATTCAGGTTACAGGTTCACCGGCCATTCTGCAGAACCCACAGGTTCAGGCCAAAGTACGCGCTACGCTGCTCGCGGGCATCCGTGCTGCCGTGCTGTGGCAACAGGTCGGCGGCAGCCGCCTGCAATTAATGTTTTCTCGTAATCGTCTGTTCAAACAGGCGCAAAATATCGTTGCTCATTGTTAATCGATCCCAGGAGTTGCTACCGATGGAATTATCCTCACTGACCGCCGTTTCCCCCGTTGACGGACGCTACGGTGATAAAGTCAGCGCACTGCGCCCCATTTTCAGCGAATACGGTCTGCTGAAATTCCGCGTGCAGGTTGAAGTACGTTGGCTGCAAAAACTGGCCGCCTGCGCAGAAATCCAGGAAGTTCCGGCTTTTGACGCCGACGCAAACGCTTACCTTGATAAGATCGTCGCCGAATTCAGCGAACAAGACGCACAACGCATCAAAACCATTGAGCGCACCACCAACCACGATGTGAAAGCGGTTGAATACTTCCTGAAAGAAAAGGTGGAAGCCATCCCTGCCCTGCATGCGGTGTCGGAGTTTATCCACTTCGCCTGTACCTCAGAAGATATCAACAACCTGTCGCACGCGCTGATGCTGCAAACGGCGCGCAAAGAGGTGGTGCTACCGTTCTGGCGCCAAATCATAGATGCGATCAAAGGGTTGGCGCTGGAGTACCGCGACATTCCGCTACTGTCGCGCACCCACGGTCAACCTGCGACCCCGTCCACCGTCGGTAAAGAGTTCGCCAACGTCGCCTACCGTATGGAGCGCCAGCTCCTTCAGTTGGAACGCGTTGAAATCCTGGGCAAAATCAACGGTGCCGTGGGCAACTACAACGCCCATATCGTGGCTTATCCGGAAGTGGACTGGCACCGTTTCAGCGAAGAGTTTGTCACTTCGCTGGGCATTACCTGGAACCCGTACACCACCCAGATCGAGCCGCACGACTATATCGCCGAACTGTTCGACTGCGTCGCGCGCTTCAACACCATTCTGATCGACTTTGACCGTGATATCTGGGGTTACATCGCCCTCAATCACTTCAAGCAGAAAACCATTGCCGGTGAAATCGGTTCTTCCACCATGCCGCATAAGGTCAACCCGATCGACTTCGAGAACTCCGAAGGCAACCTGGGCCTGGCCAATGCCGTGATGGGCCACTTGGCAAGCAAATTGCCGGTTTCCCGCTGGCAGCGCGACTTGACCGATTCCACCGTGCTGCGCAACCTGGGCGTCGGCCTGGGTTATGCTTTGATTGCCTATCAGGCCACGCTGAAGGGCATCAGCAAGCTGGAAGTGAATCAGGCTCACCTGCTGGACGAACTGGATCACAACTGGGAAGTGCTGGCTGAACCCATCCAGACGGTAATGCGCCGTTACGGCATTGAGAAACCTTACGAGAAGCTGAAAGAGCTGACCCGCGGCAAGCGCGTAGATGCGGCCGGTATGCAGGCGTTTATCGATAGCCTGGAACTGCCGGAAGCAGAGAAAACGCGCCTGAAGGCCATGACCCCGGCTAACTACATTGGTCGCGCCGCCAGCATGGTTGATGAGCTAAAATAAGCTTGAAGCAAGACTAACGAGGCGACGGTTCAGTCGCCTCACTTTTTTACGGCATAAACGCCTGCAAGCGCTGTTTCTGTTGCCCGTCGGCGGTAAAATTATCCTCATCCAGCCACTGCGCAAACGCAGTGCGCACAGCGGGCCAGCGATCTTCGGTCATCGCAAACCAGTCGGTGTCCCGGCTACGCCCTTTGGTCACCAGGGCTTTCATAAACCGCCCTTCGTAGCTGAAACCGAAACGCCGCGCAGCCTGGCGGGAGGGTTCATTCAGGCTGTCACACTTCCATTCACAGCGGCGATAGCCTAGCTCATCAAAGGTGTAGCGCAGCAGAAGAAAGATCGCCTCGGTGGCGCAAGAGCGCTGTTTCATCAACGGCGACCAGTTAACATGGCCAATCTCCAGCACGCCGCTGGCCTCTTCAATACGCATCAAGGCGACCGTTCCCACCGGCGTTTGATGACGCGAGTCGAGCACCAGCAAATTCACCAGCCCCGTATTGGCCTGGAGCTTTTCCAGATGCGCCCGCATTGCTGCCGGGTTTTCTGGCAGTTCACCCATGAGATAGGTCCAGTCGCGGCCATCTGGCGCTTGCTGATAAGCATTAAACAGCGCAACGAAATCTCGTTCGGCATCCAACGCAACAAGGCGGCAAAACTGACCGCTCAGCGTTACACCCGTCGGCCGTGGCCGTGGTTGCCATGCCGGTAATGGTTCCCCCACGGGCTGGCCATATTGATTGATCGCCATAAATTTATTCCATCTGATTGCTGCAAAATTGAATAACTCAACAGAATACGTCGCCACTGCCAGGTAAAGTATCCCTCCCCGTTTAGGTTTGGTTTAGCTTTGTTTACACACTGTTTATCCTGCGTTTATAACCGACTGTCGATAATTGCCGCATCCAACTATGTGATAACACTGATTTCACAGCGCCAGCTTGCGGCATCAACGTGTTATACCTACCATAACTTAGCGCGATCAGGGTAGCCCCAATACGTGCTGAAAATGTGTTACCTATCGAGCGTGGGTGGCCAGAACTTCACCCCCCGATCTACAGGAGTCTGCTCCATGCGAATACTGGTTGTTGAAGATAATGGTCTGTTACGCCACCACCTGTCGGTACAGATGCGCGAAATGGGACATCAGGTGGATGCGGCGGAAGATGCCAAAGAGGCGGATTATTTCTTGCAGGAACATGCGCCAGATATCGCCATTGTCGATCTCGGCCTGCCAGGCGAAGACGGCCTGAGCCTGATTCGCCGCTGGCGCGCCCAGCAGATGAAATTGCCCATCCTGGTGCTGACCGCCCGCGAAAGCTGGCAGGATAAAGTGGCGGTGCTGGAGGCCGGTGCTGACGATTACGTCACTAAGCCCTTCCATCTGGAAGAAGTGATTGCCCGTATGCAGGCACTGATGCGCCGCAACAGCGGCCTGGCTTCACAAGTGATCGTCTTGCAGCCCTTTCAGATCGACCTTTCGCGCCGCGAGTTGAGCGTCAATGACCAGCAAATCAAGCTGACGGCGTTTGAGTACACCATCATTGAAACGCTGATCCGCAATGCCGGTAAAGTGGTCAGCAAAGATTCGTTGATGCTGCAGCTTTACCCGGATGCCGAACTGCGCGAGAGCCATACCATCGATGTACTGATGGGCCGCCTGCGTAAAAAATTGCAGGCTGAACATCCACAGGACGTAATCACCACCGTGCGTGGCCAGGGCTATCGTTTTGACGCTAAGTGAACATCATGTTCAGAAAAGATAAAAAGCCTTTCTCGCTACGAGCCCGTTTTCTGATGGCAACCGCCGGGGTGATCCTGGCGCTGTCACTTTCCTATGGGTTAGTTGCGATCGTCGGGTATATCGTCAGCTTCGACAAAACCTCCTTCCGCCTGCTGCGCGGTGAAAGCAACCTGTTTTTCAGCCTGGCGCAATGGAAAGAGCAAAAATTAACCATTGCCATTCCCCCGGATCTTGATATCAACTCCCCTACTTTGGTGTTTATCTACGACGATAAAGGCAAGTTGCTGTGGAGCCAGCGCAAAGTCCCGGAATTGGAAAAGCTGATAAAAAAAGAGTGGCTGGAAGAGTCCGGCTTTTATGAAATTGATACCGATACCCGTATCAGTAGCGAAGTGCTGGGGGATAACCCTAAGGCCCAGAATCAGCTGAAAGATTACGATGAAACCGATCAGAACGCCCTGACCCACTCGGTGGCCGTCAACACCTATGCCGCCACCTCGCGTTTACCGGCCTTGAGCATTGTGGTGGTTGACAGTATTCCACAGGAACTGCAACGTTCAGACGTGGTGTGGGAATGGTTCAGCTATGTTTTGCTGGCCAATCTGCTGTTAGTGGTGCCCCTGCTGTGGCTGGCGGCGTATTGGAGCCTGCGGCCGATCAAGGCGTTGGTGAACCAGGTCGGCGAATTGGAAAATGGTGAACGCGAGCAACTGGACGAAAATCCCCCCAGTGAGCTGCGTGGATTAGTGCGTAATCTCAATATTCTGCTGCGCAACGAACGCCAGCGTTACACCAAATACCGCACCACGCTGTCGGACCTGACCCACAGCCTGAAAACACCGTTGGCGGTGCTGCAAACCACCCTGCGCTCACTACGCTCCGGCAACCAAACCACTATCGAAGAAGCGGAGCCGATCATGCTTGAGCAGATCAGCCGTATTTCACAGCAGATTGGCTATTACCTGCACCGGGCCAGTATCAATTCAGGGCAGACCGTGCTGGCGCGCGAGGTTCATTCGGTCTCGGCCCTGCTCGATAGCCTGGTTCTGGCGCTGAACAAGGTCTACCAGCGCAAAGGGGTGGCGATCACGCTGGATATCTCACCAGAAGTGACTTTTATGGGTGAGAAAAACGATTTTATGGAAGTGATGGGCAACGTCTTGGAAAATGCCTGCAAATACTGCCTGGAGTTTGTGGAAATCACCTCGCTGCACTCGGACAAGTATCTCACCATTGTGATCGATGACGATGGCCCTGGCATCCCTGAAAGCAAGCGAGAACTGATCTTTCAGCGTGGCCAGCGTGTCGATACCCTGCGCCCGGGGCAAGGCCTGGGGCTGTCGGTGGCGGCCGAGATTATCGAGCAGTATGACGGGCACATTACCATCAGCGACAGCCCGCTGGGAGGAGCCCGGATGGAGGTCACCTTCGCCCGTCAGCATGATTCCCACCATCACGAGTAAATTCTGCCGTTCAGGCCCCAACCCACGGGGCCCAACTTCCGTTATAATCACCCTCAAGCTCACTCAATCCTGGAATAGAAGATGGATTATCAATTAGATCTGGACTGGAACGACTTTTTGCAACGTTATTGGCAAAAGCGCCCGGTAATTCTGAAGCGCGGTTTTAAAAATTTTATCGATCCAATCTCCCCGGATGAGCTGGCCGGACTCGCGATGGAAAATGAAGTGGACAGCCGTTTGGTCAGCCACCAGGACGGCCGTTGGCAGGTTGCACATGGCCCCTTCGAAAGTTACGATCACTTGGGTGAAACCAACTGGTCGCTGCTGGTGCAGGCCGTCGATCACTGGCACGAACCCTCCTGTGCGCTGATGCACCCGTTCCGCAAACTGCCAGACTGGCGTATGGACGATCTGATGATTTCGTTCTCTGTGCCGGGCGGCGGCGTAGGCCCACATCTCGATCAGTACGATGTTTTTATTATTCAGGGAACCGGCCATCGCCGCTGGCGCGTGGGCGAAAAAGTGCCGATGAAGCAGCACAGCCCGCATCCAGACCTGCTGCAAGTCGAACCTTTCGACGCCATTATTGATGAAGAGATGGAGCCGGGAGATATTCTGTATATTCCGCCGGGCTTCCCGCATGAGGGGTATTCGCTGGAGAACTCACTCAACTATTCCGTAGGTTTCCGCGCCCCGAATGGCCGCGAACTGGTCAGCGGCTTTGCCGATTATGTCTTGGCGCGCGATCTGGGCAGCCAGCGTTACAGCGATCCGGACATTGCCTTGCGCGATCGCCCGGCCACTGTGTTACCTCAGGAAGTGGATGCCCTGCGCCAGATGATTCTGGACCTGGTGCAGCAGCCGGAACATTTCCAAGGCTGGTTCGGTGAGTTTATTTCGCAATCGCGCCACGAATTGGACATTGCACCACCGGAACCACCGTATCAAGCGGGTGAAATCTACGAACTGCTGCAACAGGGTGAAGCGCTACAGCGCCTGGGCGGCCTGCGTGTGCTGCGCATTGGCGAGCAGTGCTTTGTTAACGGTGAGTTGATTGATACCAACCACCTGCAGGCGGCTGATGCACTGTGCCAACATTTCAGCGTTGATGCAGCCCTGCTGGGTGAAGCGATGGACGATCCTTCCTTCCTGGCTTTGCTGACCACACTGGTCAACAGCGGCTACTGGTATTTTAACGACTAAACGGCGTTCAGCGGGCGCAGCACGCTGCGCCCGGTAAACACGGTTATCTACTCTTGGCGCGCGCCGCCGTCAAAGCCGCAATACGCATAATCACCCCCACGGCCTGCTCCATACCCTCAAGGGTGATGAACTCGTGCTTGCCGTGAAAATTATAACCGCCGGTAAACAGGTTCGGACAAGGCAACCCTTTGAATGACAGCTGTGCACCGTCTGTGCCGCCGCGAATCGGTTTCATCATCGGCTCTATATCGCAATCGCGCATTGCCTGTTGCGCCAGCGCAATCACATGCGGATGGTGGGCAACCTGATCGCGCATGTTGTAATAGCTGTCCTCGATCGCCACTTCGATATAGCAGTCTCGCGGCAAACCGCGCCCCACGGTTTGCGCCACTTCGATCATTTTACGCTTGCGCGCCTCAAAACCTTCACGCTCAAAATCACGCAGGATGTAATGCATCTCGGCGCGCTCAACGTGCCCTTTGATGCTGCTCAGGTGATAAAAGCCTTGATAACCTTCGGTATTCTCCGGCGTTTCATCCGCCGGCAGCGCATGATGGAAACGCGTCGCCAGCGACAGCGCATTCACCATCACCCCCTTGGCGGTGCCGGGGTGCACGTTGTTGCCAACGATCTTCACCGTCACCGTCGCCGCATTGAAATTTTCACACTCCAGTTCACCCACGCCGCCGCCATCAACGGTGTAGGCCCACTCGGCATTGAAAGCGGCAACATCAAACACCTGTGCCCCTTTGCCCACCTCTTCATCGGGAGTAAAGGCAACGCGGATATCGCCATGGGGGATTTTTTGCTGTTTCAAGCGCATCATCGCGGTAAGGATTTCGGCAATCCCCGCTTTGTCATCGGCACCCAGCAGCGTTTTACCGTCGGTAGTGATCAACGTTTGCCCCAGCATCTGATGCAGGATCGGGAACATGACCGGTGAAAGCACCTCATCACCAATGCCCAAGGCAATATCGCCCCCGCGGTAATTTTCCACAATCTGCGGCGTCACGTTCTTACCGGAAAAATCCGGTGAAGTATCCAGGTGGGAAATAAATCCAATCGTGGGTACCGGCCAGGCGACATTACCGGGCAACGTTCCCATCACACAGCCATGCTCGCTGAGCGATACCTGTTCAAACCCCAGCTCAATCATTTCCTGTCGCAACGCACGCGCCAGCTTCAGTTGCCCATCGGTACTCGGCACATGTTTGACGTTCGCTTTAGCCTGTGTGTCGAAAGAGACGTAGTTAAAAAAGCGATCAAGTAGTTTATCCATGGTTCCGCCCTCAGAATTTCGCGTTTCATTATGCGGAACCGATTCGGATCAAATATTGAGACAGGTCATTAATAATCAGATTTACCTGAAATCATTAGAATCAATAACGATTTTACACCGGGGTAGCTCGATGCCCCCGGCAACAGCGTTAGCCTGCGCCGTTATAGGGGATATCCGCACGTTCGATCTTACCCATCAGCAGCTTGTGCACGAAACGTGGCACCACTTCACTGGCCGGGCCATAGTGCTTCTCATCAAACTGGCTTTCCACCTGGCTAGGTTCCAGGTTCAGCTCAATGGTATAGGCCCCCGCCGATCGCGCCTCATGAACAAAACCTGCCGCCGGATATACATGGCCGGAAGTACCGATTGCCACGAAGAAATCGGCTTTGGCCAGCGCTTCATAGATTTCGGTCATCCTTAGCGGCATTTCACCAAACCACACCACGTGCGGGCGCAACGGTGCCGGAAACTGGCAGCAGTGGCAACGATCGTCCACGCTCAGATCGCCAGGCCAGTTGAATACCTGCCCGGAGTTGGTGCAACGCACTTTCAGCAACTCACCGTGCATATGCAGCACCCGCTTACTGCCGGCGCGCTCATGCAGATTATCAATATTTTGCGTTACCAGCAGGAAGTTATCCCCCAGCCACTCTTCAAGCTCCGCCAGCACGCGATGAGCGGCATTAGGGGCGATGCCCGGTTGCTGAAGCTGCTGACGGCGCGCGTTATAAAACGCCTGCACCAGCGCCGGATCGCGCCTATAGCCTTCGGGGGTAGCGACATCTTCTACCTGATGTTCTTCCCATAACCCGTCGTCCGCGCGGAAGGTGCGGATGCCCGACTCAGCAGAGATCCCGGCCCCCGTCAGCACCACAACAAAAGGCTTCTTCAACTCTGCCGCCGCCATAGTGTCTCGGTGGAAAATCCGTGAACGAAAACGCTGATGCAATACATGCTTATTCTTGCGAAACCGACACAACCGATGGCGAGTGTGCATGAACTCTCCTTATTTATTACGCACCAAATTGAGAAATGCAGCCCCACGAACCCCGCCTGCATCGCCGTAACGCGCCTTCTCGATGCGTGGCAGCTTAGCCACACGCAGCAGATGTGCTGGCAGGCGCTGCGGCAACGCCTGGTAGATCGCGTCGAAATTCGATAGGCCACCGCCAATCACCACCAGATGCGGATCAACGATGGTCAGCAAATTACCGAGGCATATCGCCAACACGTCCAGAAAACGATCAACATGCGCCACGGCCTGTGGCTCACTCGCCAGATAATGCGCAATAATCTGCTGCGCAGGCAAGTGCTGCTGATAAAAGTGGTGGTACATCCACTCAAAACCGCGGCCCGATATGTAATTTTCAATGCAACCGTTATGGCCGCAACCGCAGGCTACGCGAGGTATATCACGCCCCAACACCTCCAGCGCATCCACCGGCAAACGAAAATGGCCGAATTCGCCAGCGATATAATTACGCCCAGACAGCACGTTGCCATCGACGATCAACCCGCCGCCCACGCCAGTACCAAGAATAATGCCCAACACGGTAGGATAGTGACGGAATTCATCATCCCAGGCTTCTGACAAAGCGAAGCAGTTGGCATCGTTATCGACCCTGACCTCACGGCCAATCAGCGTGCCCAGATCGCGCGGCAGCGCTTGCCCCATGGCGGCTGGTACGTTGGCAGTAAACAGGGTGCCATCTTCATTCGGCAGGCCGGGAATACCTATCCCCACCGAGCCTGGCGAACCACACAGCGCATCGGCCTCATGGGTGAGATCGCGCAGCACGGCCAGCAATTGCCGGTAATCGTCGCGCGGCGTTGGCACCCGTTTTTGCCAGATACGCTGCAGATTGGCATCGAATACCCCCAGTTCAATCTTGGTGCCACCCATATCGAAACCGTAGTACATAACTCAGCCTCCGGCTAAAAAAATGGGGCATATCAGCCCCTAATGCCAATCAGTTAAGCGCAAAGCGGCATAATCATGCATCAATGGCTCAAGACGTCGCCCCCTCTCCCTAACCCTCTCCCCAAGGGAGAGGGAACTGGTTAGCCTTAACTGACTGGCATTGCATATCAGCCCCAGGTTTTTATTATTGTCCGCTCAATACGCGCGCAGGATCGATCCGGCTGGCACGCCGGGCCGGATACCAACTGGCCAACAGGCTGAGCACAATGGCGGTTGCCAGCACGATCAACACATCCAGCCAGTGCAGCTCGGACGGCAGGAAGTCGATAAAATAGATATCGCCGGAAAGGAAAGAGTGTCCCATCAGCTTTTCGATGCCTTTGATCAGATTGGTCAGTTGCAGCGAGGCGATAACACCAACCACCACGCCGCTGAGGCTACCCACCAGCCCGGCCAGCAAGCCATACCAGATAAAGATCGCGCGGATAAACCCATCTTTGGCACCAAGAGTCCGCAGCACCGCGATATCACCGCTTTTGTCCTTCACGGCCATCACCAGCGTGGAAACGATGTTGAAGCAGGCCACCCCGATCACCAGCACCATCGCCAGATACATAATGGCGCGGATCATCTGAATATCGCGATACATATAGCCGTAGGTGCCGATCCAGCTTTTGATATAGACGTAGGCGTTAGTGACTTCCCCGGCATCTCGCACCAGCTTGTTCGCCGCGAACACGTCATTCACTTTGATCGCAAGACCGGTGACACTGTCACCCATATCCAGATACTGTTGCGCGTCGGCCAGCGGCACCAGCGCCAGGCTGTGATCAAGCTGGCCGCTGAGTTGCAGAATACCGGCCACCTGCAGACGGATCCGCTTCGGTTGCAGCAGTTTCATTTCCGGGTCGCTGTTTGGGATCATCACCGTGACATAGGAACCTGCTTTCACCCCCAGCGCTTCGGCAACGCCTTTGCCCAGAATCACCTGCTGTTCACCGCTTTTGAAATTGGCCCAAGCATCGCCCTGCACGTATTTTGGCAATGCGCTGAGCTGGTTCTCCTGGGCAGGATCAACCCCTTTAACCTGCACCGCACGCAGTTGAGTGCCATTTTCCATCAGGCCGGTAAAGTTGATATAAGGTGCCGCGGCCAAAATGCCCGGCACTTTTTCCACCCGCTGCTGGATCTCCGGCCAGCCTTCGAACGGCTGATTAACCGGTTCGATCTCACCGTGCGGCACCACCGCCAGAATGCGGTTCTGCAGTTCACGTTCGAAACCGTTCATTGCACTCAGGCCGACGATCAGCACCGCCACCCCTAGCGCAATGCCAATGGTGGAAATCACCGAAATCAGCGAAACCATACCACCGCGCCGCCGGCCACGGCTGAAGCGCAGCGCCATCAGCAAGGAGAGTGGCGAAGCGCTCATTACTCAGCCCCCATCAGGGTCAGGTGAGCCTGCAGATGGCCATCGGCCATTTCCAGCTGGCGGCTCAGGCGTTTGGCAAGTTGCAAATCGTGGGTCACTACCAGAAACGCGGTGCCCTGGCGCACATTCAGTTCGCCCAGCAAATCGAAAATGCTGTCGGCGGTGCGTTTATCCAGGTTACCTGTCGGTTCATCCGCCAACACCAGCGATGGGTTGTTCACCAGCGCTCGGGCGATTGCCACACGCTGGCGCTCGCCGCCAGAAAGCTCAGAGGGGCGATGTTTGCTGCGTTTTTCCAACCCAACCGCCGCCAGCATTTCCAGCGCCTTTTCCTGCGCCAGCGCCGGTTTCACCCCGCCAATCAATAGCGGCATGGCGGCGTTTTCCAGCGCGGTAAAGTCCGGCAGCAGGTGGTGAAACTGATAAATAAAGCCAAGCTGACGGTTACGCAACTCGGCCTTGGCGGCAGAAGACAGCGTATTCAATGACTGGCCCTTGTAGATCACTTCGCCAGAAGTGGGGGAATCCAGCCCGCCCAGCAGGTGCAGCAAGGTACTTTTACCGGAACCCGAACTGCCGACGATCGCCATCATCTCGCCCGGTTGCATGGCAAAACTGACATTGCGCAGCACATCGGTATGCAGATTGCCTTCCTGATAGGTCTTGCACAGGTTGTCACACTGCAATAAAGGATGATTACTCATAACGTAAAGCCTCAGCGGGTTGTACGGCGGCAGCGCGCCATGAAGGGTAAAGCGTGGACAACAGGGAAACCGCCATCGCCGCCACGGCAATGATCGCGACCTGTAGCGGATCAACCGCCACCGGCAGCGAAGCGCCGTCAATCAAAGCGCCCAAGATCGGCATCAGGTTGTTCAGATTGCTGGCCAACAACACGCCGAGCAGCGTGCCGAGCAGCGAACCGATAATACCCGCACTGGCACCCTGTACGATAAAGACCAACATAATCTGGCGCCGCGTCAGGCCCTGGGTTTGCAGGATCGCAACTTCCCCCTGCTTCTCCATCACCAGCAGGCTCAGAGAAGTAATGATGTTGAATGCCGCCACCGCGACGATCAGGCTGAGCAGCAGCCCCATCATGTTTTTCTCCATACGCACCGCCTGGAACAGCTCGCCCTTGCGCTCGCGCCAGTCTTTCCATACGGTGCCTTCCGGCAGCGTTTGCTGGCTGAGGGTATCCACCTGCAGTGGTTGTTGCAGGAACAGGCGCCAACCGGTGATATTCCCCGCCGGATAGCGCATCAGGCGCGAGGCATCCTGCTGATTGGCCAACAGTTGGTAGCCATCCACCTCACTGTTGGCATGGAAAGTGCCGATAATAGTAAACAAACGCTGGCTGGGAATGCGCCCCATTGGGGTGAACTGGCTGGCGCTCGGCACCATCAGGCGAAGCTGATCGCCACGTTTGACGCCCAACTGCCCAGCGAGCTGTTCACCGATGATCAGGTTGTACTCACCCGGCTGCAATTGCTGCAGCTTGACGTTGATGAGATAGGGTGACAGCGGATCGGCTTCGTTGGGATCCACCCCAAGAATCACCCCCACGGCGACGCTGCGCGCGCTTTGCAATACCACATCGCCGGTGGTCAGCGCAGCCACGCGGGTTACCCCTTGCAGCCCCTGCACCGCCGACGCCGGGAGTTGTTCAGGATTGATCGAGCCCTGCTTAGCGCTAATCAGCGCCTGCGGCATTAAACCCAGAATGTTGTTTTCGAGATCTTTTTCGAAACCGTTCATCACCGAAAGCACGGTGACCAATGCCATCACACCCAGCGTAATACCGATGGTGGACAGCCAGGAGACAAACCGCCCGAAGCGGTCTGAGGCTCGCCCGCGCATATAACGCAGGCCAATGAATAACGCGACAGGTTGATACATGAAATCCGTTTAGTTGCCGTAGCTTAAGCACAGTGAGCATGGATAATAATGGCTCCACCCGGTTTATGGAACCACCCGGCGGGTTTTATTCTCTTAACGGCGGTTAAATAACGCCCAACGGCAGCCTTGCCTACGCTTTACCTGTGTCAGTTTCTTAAACGCTGGGCTAGTATAACTGAGGTAGAGGCGCGCCGTTATTTGCGCCAGGCAAACAGGATTTTGTGGTATTCACGCGTCAAGCGCACGGTGAACACCACAAAAACTGTTATTCAATTCATTGATTAAAGATAACTGAATGAGCACTTCTGATAATAGCCGCCGTTCCGCATCATCATCTTCCCGTTACTCTCTCCCTGACCGCGCGGGTGATTTACGTCAACTGGGGCAACTGACCGGCTCTGCCTGCGCGGTGGAATGCGCCGAGATCGCCGAGCGTCATCACGGCCCGGTGATGCTCATCGCCCCGGATATGCAAAATGCGCTGCGGCTGCGTGACGAGATCCAGCAGTTCACCGACCAGAAGGTAACCACCCTTTCCGACTGGGAAACGCTGCCGTACGACAGCTTCTCACCGCATCAGGAGATCATTTCAGCGCGTCTGTCCAGCTTATATCATCTGCCAAGCATGGCGCGCGGCATTATTATCCTGCCGGTCAATACCCTGATGCAGCGTGTTTGCCCGCATGAGTTCCTGCACGGCCATGCGCTGGTGATGAAAAAAGGCCAGCGGCTGTCACGGGATCGGCTGCGTGCTCAGTTGGAGCAGGCTGGCTACCGCAGCGTCGATCAGGTGATGGAGCACGGCGAGTTCGCCACCCGTGGCGCGCTGCTCGACCTGTATCCGATGGGCAGCGAAGAGCCTTATCGTATCGACTTCTTTGATGATGACATCGACAGCCTGCGCATTTTCGATGTGGATACGCAGCGCACGCTAAGCGAAGTGGATGCCATCAACCTGCTGCCCGCCCATGAATTCCCCACCGATAAAACCGCCATTGAACTGTTCCGCAGCCAATGGCGGGAACAGTTTGAAGTGCGCCGCGACGCCGAACATATTTATCAGCAGGTGAGCAAAGGCACCTGGCCTGCCGGTATCGAATACTGGCAACCGCTGTTCTTCAGCCAGCCATTGCCTTCTTTATTCAGCTATCTGCCCGCCAACACGCTGGTCGTTAACACTGGCAACCTGGAGAGCGCCGCCGAGCGTTTCTGGCTGGATGTCAACCAGCGGTTTGAAAGCCGCCGGATCGATCCAATGCGCCCGTTGCTCGCCCCCGATACGCTGTGGCTGCGTGTGGATGCCCTGTTCGCCGAACTGAAAGCCTGGCCGCGCATGGCGCTGAAAACCGACGATCTGCCCGCCAAGGCAGGCAGCACTAATCTGGGTTATCAGACCTTGCCTGATTTGTCCGTACAGGCGCAGCAGAAAGCCCCGCTGGATAACCTGCGTCGATTTACCGAAAGCTTCAGCGGCAGCGTTATTTTCTCCGTCGAGAGCGAGGGCCGCCGTGAAACATTGCAGGATTTGCTGGGCCGCATCAAGCTAAGTACCCACCTGATTCATCACCTTGATGAGGCTCAGGCGCCGGGCCGTTATATGATGATTGGTGCTTCCGAGCGCGGCTTTCTGGATAGCCTGCGCAACCGGGCGCTGATCTGCGAAAGCGATTTGCTGGGTGAACGCGTCAGCCGCCGTCGGCAGGATAATCGTCGCACTATCAATACCGATACCCTGATCCGTAACCTGGCGGAGCTGCATCCTGGCCAACCGGTGGTGCATCTGGAACACGGCGTCGGGCGCTATGTCGGCCTGACCACGCTGGAAGCCGGTGGTATCAAGGCGGAATACCTGATCCTCTCTTACGCGGGCGAGGACAAGCTGTACGTGCCAGTCTCCTCCCTGCACCTGATCAGCCGCTACGCCGGGGGCTCTGACGAGCATGCGCCGCTGCACAAACTGGGCGGCGATGCCTGGTCGCGAGCGCGGCAGAAAGCAGCCGAACGCGTGCGCGACGTGGCCGCAGAGCTGCTGGATATTTACGCGCAGCGCGCTGCCAAATCCGGCTTTGCCTTCAAGCACAACCGCGAGCAATATCAGTTGTTCTGCCAAACCTTCCCGTTTGAGACCACGCCCGATCAGGAACAGGCCATCAATGCCGTGTTGAGCGATATGTGCCAACCGCTGGCGATGGATCGCTTGGTTTGTGGCGATGTCGGCTTTGGTAAAACCGAAGTGGCGATGCGCGCCGCGTTCCTGGCGGTGGAGAACAATAAACAGGTGGCGGTATTGGTGCCGACCACCCTGCTGGCACAGCAGCACTTCGATAACTTCCGCGATCGTTTTGCCACCTGGCCGATCCGCATTGAGATGATGTCACGTTTCCGCAGCGCCAAAGAGCAACAGCAGGTGCTGGAACAAACCGCCGAAGGCAAAGTCGATATCCTGATCGGCACCCATAAACTGTTACAGAGCGATCTGCGCTGGAAGGATTTGGGGTTGCTGATCGTCGATGAAGAACATCGCTTCGGCGTGCGCCACAAAGAGCGCATTAAAGCGATGCGCGCGGACGTGGATATTCTGACGCTCACCGCCACGCCGATTCCACGCACCTTGAATATGGCGATGAGCGGCATGCGCGATCTGTCGATCATCGCCACCCCACCGGCACGCCGGTTGGCGGTAAAAACCTTCGTGCGCGAATACGACAGCCTGGTGGTGCGCGAAGCCATTCTGCGTGAGGTGCTGCGCGGTGGGCAGGTGTATTACCTGTACAACGATGTGGAAAACATCGACAAAGCAGCAGAAAGGCTGGCGGAACTGGTGCCTGAGGCGCGTATTGCTATCGGCCACGGCCAGATGCGCGAGCGCGATCTGGAGCGGGTGATGAACGATTTCCACCACCAACGCTTCAACGTGCTGGTCTGTACCACCATTATCGAAACCGGTATCGATATTCCGAGTGCCAATACCATTGTTATCGAGCGTGCCGATCGCTTTGGCCTGGCGCAGTTACATCAACTTCGTGGTCGCGTTGGGCGCTCCCACCACCAGGCCTACGCCTACCTGCTTACGCCACATCCAAAAACCATGAGCGCCGACGCGCATAAACGCCTGGAGGCGATCGCCGCGCTGGAAGATTTGGGCGCAGGTTTCGCACTGGCAACGCACGACTTGGAGATTCGCGGTGCAGGCGAACTGTTGGGTGAAGATCAGAGCGGGCAAATGACCACCGTCGGTTTCTCGTTGTACATGGAACTGTTGGAAAGCGCGGTTGATGCCTTGAAGAACGGGCGCGAACCTTCGCTGGAAGATCTCACCAGCAATCAGACCGAAGTGGAACTGCGCATGCCAGCCCTGCTGCCGGATGATTTTATTCCTGATGTGAATACCCGCTTGTCCTTCTACAAGCGCATCGCCAGCGCCAAAAATGCGGGCGAACTGGAAGAACTGAAGGTGGAGTTGATTGACCGCTTCGGGCTGTTGCCGGATGCGGCCCGTCATCTGCTGCAAAGCGCCGCGATGCGTCAGCAGGCGCAGAAGCTAGGTATCAAACGTATTGAAGGCAACGAACGCGGTGGATTTATCGAATTTGGCGAAAAAAACCGTGTTGACCCTGGCTATCTGATCGGTCTGTTGCAAAGCAAACCGCAGGTCTATCGCCTCGACGGCCCGGCTAAGCTGAAGTTTATGCTGGATCTCACCGATCGCCCAGCCAGGCTGAAGTTTATTGAAGAGCTGTTGGCCGCCTTCAGGGAACATACGCTGGCAGCCTGATGGCCTAGCCAGCCAGGGCGAGGGGTTTATCGTACGATGATCTTCCTCTCACCCCGCGCGGCTTGAGACTCTCACCGCTTAACTCACGCCTTATTCAGCACCAGTTGCCCACGTTTATCCAGCGGGATCTGGGTACCTGGGTCGTGATCCATGCGGATTTTGCCCTGCTGGTTGCCGATCTGATAAGTGACGTCGTACCCCAGCGTTTTCTGCGATTTATCATAAACCGTTTTGCAGCGCTGCTGTGTGCTGGTGGTGGTATCGTTATTCTGCAGGCTTCCCTGAACCTGATTACCGGCATAGCCGCCCCCTAAGGCACCCACCACGGTCGCCACATCGCGGCCTCTGCCCCCGCCGAACTGATGGCCAATCACGCCGCCAGCAACGGCTCCGAGCACCGAACCGGCGATGCGGTTTTCATCCTGTACGGGCGCGCGATGGGTCACGGTGACGTTACGGCACTCCTGCCGTGGCGTTTTGATGGTCTCTTTAATGGGTGTTGCAGTGAGAACCTGCGCGTACTGCGGGCCGGCAGAAAACACGTCCATACTGGCCACGGCCGCAATCCCCAGAGCGGCGGCAATACCAATTCCAACACCGGCTAACATTGACTTGTTCACAGGAAATCCTCTTGAATGTATTACCACGCATTTTGTACCGGAAAATCCACCGCCGTTGCCGACTGCGCACCGGTGGCTCGCGGTTCACGGCGTGCGCGACGCGCCGTCTGTAAACGCGATAAAGTCTGCGTAATAACCCTAAGCCCTGCAATAAGACGATTTCCCTAAAAAGGCCATAAATCGCGCCAAGGCTTATCTTTTAGGATGAGTCTTAATGGTTTCACTTTTATTTTAGCGTTTTCATCTGACCAATAACTTTTATGCAGCCTATTTCACGCTATATCCGTGATACATCAGGAAGCTGAGCAATAAAAAACCCACACGGGCGAGCCTGCGTGGGTTTTTATTGCCGTAACGGCGAAACGGTATCAGTGCATTTTCAAGCGCGGACGAATCACTCGGTTAATCCCACCCACCAGCATCATCAGCCCGGTTTTGGTGTAGCCGTGCAGCGCCACCTGGTGCATGCGGTACAGTGAAATATACACCACGCGCGCCACACGCCCTTCGATCATCATCGAACCGCGCATCAGGTTGCCCATCAGGCTACCAACGGTACTAAAACGCGAAAGCGAGACCAGTGAGCCGTGATCTTTATACACATAAGGCTTCAAAGGCTGCCCATTCATCAATGCCAGTATATTGGTAAAACAGCGCGATGCCATCTGATGCGCAGACTGCGCTCGTGGTGGCACAAAACCGCCGCCCTCACGTGGGCAAGAGGCACAGTCACCGATGGCGAAGATATTGGGGTCACGCGTGGTTTGCAGCGTAGGTTCCACCACTAGCTGGTTGATACGGTTGGTTTCCAGCCCGGCAATGTCTTTCATAAAGTCCGGGGCCTTGATGCCTGCTGCCCACACCATCAGATCGGCATTGATAAACTCGCCGCCTTTGGTATTCAGGCCATTCTCATCAGCACTGGTCACCATGGTATTGGTTAGCACGCGCACCCCCAGGTTATTCAGTTCCTGGTGAGCAGCGGAAGAAATGCGCGGTGGTAAGGCAGGCAGAATGCGTTCACCGGCTTCAACCAAGGTAACTTTCAGCGCACTGTTGTCCAACCCTTCAAACCCATAGCTGTGCAACTGTTTTACCGCATTATGCAGCTCGGCAGACAGCTCCACACCGGTAGCCCCCCCACCCACGATGGCGATATTAACGCTTTCCTTCTCGCCCGGCTTAGCCGAAAACTTGAGGAACAGGTTCAGCATTTCATTGTGGAAACGGTGCGCCTGATGCGGGTTATCCAGGAAGATGCAGTTGTCTCTCACCCCTGGGGTACCAAAATCATTTGACGTACTGCCCAGCGCCATCACCAGAATGTCGTAACTCAGTTCGCGCGCAGGAACCAGCTCAATCCCCTGCTCATCACAAATCTGCGTCAGTTGCAGCGTCTGTTTTTCACGGTCTATATTGACCAGCGAACCGAGTTGGAAATTGAAGTGATGATTACGGGCATGTGCCAGGTAACTCAGCGCGTCAACGCCATCATCCAGCGATCCGGTAGCCACTTCATGCAATAACGGTTTCCACAGGTGACTGTGGTTGCGATCGACCAACGTGACCTCAGCTTTGTTCTTGTGGCCCAATTTGTGCCCGAGGCTGGTTGCCAGCTCTAAGCCACCGGCACCACCGCCGACAATCACAATTTTTTTCTTTGGCGTTGTCAAAATAACCCCCTAAATGTGAACCTATTGTTATCTAAGGGTAAAGAATAATATCCTTAGAATACATGAAGTTCGCGTAAATTAAACCTGCTATCTAAGGCCAGAATAGCATGAGAGGTTATTTGGTCATACCAAAATTGATGTAGGTCAAACTTTTTTGGTTAAAGGCTGGACGAAGGGATTTTTTGGGGATTGTGATTCAAATAGTTAGCACCCGATCACAGTTTCGCTTTTTATTTCTGGCAAAGCAAAAAAGGCCACTAAGAACCCGTGAAGCCACCATCACCGCCCTTTTGGAGCCGCCATGGTGGCCTGGAATAGCGTTATAAAATTGTTACGCGAGAGTCTTGAACGCCTTGATGCGTTGCAGATGTGGCGAGATATTTTTGAACTTGTGCGTCTGCTGTTCGTCCCAAACGATCTCATAGTACTTATGCAGCAGATCTGCGCTGCGCTGATTGTCTAACATCTCATCATGACGGGAAAGCACCACCAGACAGCGATCGCGGTTCTTCTCACGAAAATCCTCCACACACTTGGTGGCGATATCGCGATATTCTTCCGGCCGATCGATCTTGCCGAGCATGTTTTCTTCCGGGTACAGGTTCGGATTAAAGATCACCTGGCGGATACCGCACAAGAAGCCAATGCGCTCGGCCCAAAAGCCCCCCAGGCCCACACCGCAGATCAGCGGGCTGTTATCCCCTTCCTGCTGAACCGCTTTATCCACCTCTTTTAGCAAATGCTGCATGTCATGGCGTGGATGCAAAGTGCTGTAACTGATGAAACGCACGTCCGGATCGATGAACTGTAACTGCAAAACCTTTTCATGATTGCCGGGACTGTTAGAATCGAAGCCATGTAAATAGATAATCATGTGGATCCTCGCAACAAGCTGGGGATCGCCGTGCAATCCCCATCATTAACGCCGCATTACGACGCCCTACTCATTCACCGTGCACAACGCTGTTTATGTTCTTCCCAGCGTTCGCTCAACGCACTCAACTGCTTGTGCGCCAACTGCCAGCGCTCGGAATCACGCAGTTCCTGACGGGTGAACTGACCGCGATGATATAACTGTCTCAGTTTTTCTACTTTGACCGGGAACAGGTTATCCAGCACGCTGACCGCGCCCGCACGGTTATTACACACCAGAATCATATCGCAACCGGCATCCAGCGCCGCCTGACCGCGCTCGGCGTAGCTGCCCATGATCGCTGCTCCTTCCATCGACAGATCGTCTGAGAAAATAATACCGTCAAAACCCAGTTCCTGGCGCAGAATCTGTTTCAGCCAGTAGGGCGAACCGCTGGCCGGGCGCGCATCTGCTTCAGTATAGATGACGTGGGCAGGCATCACGGCGTCGAGCAAGCTGCGGCCAATCAGCTCGCGGAAGATCGACATATCCTGCTCACGAATTTGCGCCAACGGGCGCGGGTCGCGCGGGGTTTCTTTATGCGAATCCGCCGTGACCGCGCCATGCCCGGGGAAATGCTTGCCGGTGGTCTTCATGCCCACGCTGCGCATCCCCTGAATAAAGCGCTCGGCCATCGCCAACGCCTGCTGTGGATCGCTGTGGAATGAGCGCTCGCCGATCGCCGCACTGGCATGCCCCAAATCCAGCACCGGAGCAAAACTGATGTCAATATCCTGGGCGATCATTTCCGCGGCCATCAGCCACCCGGCCTCTTGGGCGAGCCGCCCGCCTTCCTGTGCATCGTTGAGCGCGGCGAACGACTGTGCGGCCGGTAAGCGGGTAAACCCTTCGCGGAAACGCTGCACGCGCCCCCCTTCCTGATCCACCGCTACCACCAGCCGATCGTGGGATGCTGCGCGAATCTGCCGCACCAGCTCACGCAGCTGTTCAGCATCGTGGAAATTACGGGTAAACAGGATCAAGCCACCCACCAAAGGATGCTTTAAAATCTCTCGTTCTTCTGCGTCCAGCTCGTAGCCGACGACATCTAGCATTACTGGGCCCACGGCCACCTCACTTCATTAATTCATTGAGAACAGCAGGATGATAAACAAAAGCGCTGGTATAGCGCTGCGCTCCAGCGCAAAAACTCACGATCCCCACTCTGCTGCCAGCGGACTTCAAACCACATCAGCATCAGGTAATCCACCCAAGGTAGCCAACGTTGTAACTGAGCAGCCAGTTGCCCGCAGTCTGAATAGCCGTGCTGCGCATAGTGGCGTAAAAAATTGTGCTGGGTAGCCGATGAGAACTGATTAAAACGGAACAGTGCGGCCAGTTCCAAGGCAATATCACCGTCGGCGGCATATTCCCAGTCAATCAGCCTTAGCCGCTCGCCCTGCAGCAACAGATTACCGCAGTGGATATCCATATGCAGCGGCGCTAACTTCAGCGGCTGCGGTGGCACGCTGCGCATAAATGTATGCTGCCAACTTAGCCAGGCAGGGGTCATGCGCCGCCGATCGATCCGTTGCCAGTAACGGGCAAGCTGTTGCTGCAGATTTAACCGATAGCCGCTCAGTGGCCGATGATGCAGTTCCGCTATCAACGCCGCCAATTCGCCATTTTCAATTAATGCGCGAAAAGCGGCTTCACTGATGTTGTCACCAGTAAGCCATTCGACAATCAGCCAAGCGGAAGTTTGCAGCAACACCTGCGGCCCGAGCCCCGCACCACAACGCTTCAGCACCCGCGCTTCACGGCGGCGGCTGACGCCGAGCACATACTTATCCGGCATCTGCTGGCGAGCCAACAGACGTATTCCCGCCCCCTCTATCAGCCAGCTCTCACCGGTTAACCCTTGCACGGGGCGGAAATGACAACCGGCGGTATTTACCGCCGGCAGCCTGTTACTGATTAATCGCCGAAGCTGGGCCTCACTGCTTAACGTTGCCATTACCCGACCAGACGATTTCGCCGCTTTGTACCAGCATCAGTTGCATATCCATCACCGGGGTCTTTACGTCGCCGCTGACATCGCTATACAGCACATACTGAGCATTGACGATGCGTGCCAGACCGATGGCTTTGCTGCGTGAACCCAGGCTATCCTCGGCAGACAAGCCGAGCGTTTGCTTGGCGCTGGCCAACTGCGCTTCCGGCACGATGCTGAAGGTTTGATTCGACGCCAACGCCTGGTGCAAGGCGGCGGTGGCCTGCGATATCTGCAGCGCGCCGTTGGTGTTATTTTTGACACTGTCCAGCAGCAGTACGCTGCCCGTGCTCACGCCATCCGTTTTCAACATGTCGTTGACTAACGGCTGCACGCTGCCCAGCCAATCAAGCTGCTGCAGTTTCGGTGGCTGTGGCACTGGCTCGGGAGCCGGTGGCTGCGGTTTCGGTTCTGGCTGCGGAACCGGTTCAACGATCACCGGTGGCTGCTGCGGCTCTGGTGGGCGGGACGGACAGCCGGTTAACACTAACGCGGCCAACGCCACAAATAGATACTTTTTCATTATCCCTCTCCAACGGAACCCAAGGCTTATAAGAATAGATACAGACGCGCACGTTTAGCATCAAAGTTACCATTCAATGAATAGACCTCAACGCCTGAATTCGCTGCAATAGTGACGGTGCGGGGTTGTTCGACAGGCAGGATATCAAGCCCCTGCGGATCGTACCAATAGAAGCGGTAATGGATCGTCACCGGGGTCTTTTGGCTATTGCTTACTACCGAAGCCGCCCGCACGCCTGCTGAAGTTGTGGTTATTGACGGGTGATCGGCCACAATGCCCGCAGTCAGCAGCGACGAATCCATCACCACCGTTTGCCTTTCATTCACCGCAATGCCTTGTGGGCTGCTGCACCCCATCAGCATCACGGCAGGTAAAACCAGCGCCATCAGGCAACGCAAGGTTTGGGGATAGCGCATGGAGCTCCTCCAATTAACGTGGCAGCAGCGGGCCCAAGACACGCCCACCGACCAAATGCATATGAATATGGTAAACCTCTTGCCCACCGTGGCGATTGCAATTGACGATCAGGCGATAGCCATCTTCCGCAATCCCTTCCTGCTCGGCAATTTTAGCCGCCACGGTGATCATACGCCCCAACGCCGCTTCATGGGCGGAGGTGACATCATTCACGGTGGGGATCAACACATTCGGCACAATCAGGACATGGATGGGTGCCTGCGGAGAGATATCACGAAATGCGGTGACCAACTCATCCTGATAAACCACATCAGCAGGGATTTCACGGCGGATAATTTTACTGAAAATAGTTTCTTCGGCCATCTCGAGCTCCTTGTGTACATAAAAGATTTAGCAGTATGAGTGACAAATTCTACCGTTTTCAACCGGATTGCGCATTTTCCGCATTGAGTGATGCAGAATTATTCAGCCATGACAAGATTAACACGCCCGCCTCCCCCTCTAAATTCACCATTCACCGCCGCAGTGACAAACGCTTCACGATAAAGCACCTGTAATAGCAGCAGCTCAACGCGTTACCGAAAACCATAAAAAAAGGGAGGCTATCGCCTCCCTTACAAGCTCCCCAGCCTGAATCAGTTGTTACGGATGTACTCATCCATATCTGTTTTCAGGTTATCGGATTTGGTACCAAAGATGGCCTGAACACCAGAGCCTGCAACTACCACCCCCGCAGCACCCAGTTTCTTCAGCCCAGCCTGGTCAACCTTGGATACGTCGGCCACGCTGACGCGTAGACGTGTAATACAAGCATCCAGGTTAGTGATGTTTTCCTTACCACCAAATGCCTGAACCAAGGCTGCAGACATTTCAGAACCGCCCTGAGTAACCTGATCAGCACTCGTATCTTCACGACCAGGCGTTTTCAGATCCAGTTTCGCGATCAGCACACGGAAGATGGTGTAGTACACCAGACCGTAGATAACCCCGACGATTGGGAACAGCCAGATTTTGCTGCTGTTACCGCTCAGTACGATGAAGTCGATCAGACCGTGTGAGAAGCTGGTACCGTCACGCATGCCCAACAGAATACAGATTGGGAATGCCAGGCCCGCCAGGAGCGCATGAATCGCGTACAGGATCGGTGCAACGAACATGAATGAGAATTCAATTGGCTCGGTAATACCGGTCAGGAACGAGGTCAACGCAGCGGAGATCATGATACCGCCAACTTTGGCGCGGTTTTCCGGCTTAGCCGAATGCCAGATGGCAATCGCAGCGGCGGGTAGACCATACATCTTGAACAGGAAACCACCAGACAGCATACCTGCAGTTGGGTCACCCGCCATATAGCGAGGAATGTCACCATGGAACACTTGGCCCGCTGCGTTGGTGAATTCACCGATTTGCATTTGGAATGGTACGTTCCAGATATGGTGCAGACCAAACGGCACTAGAGCACGCTCAACGACGCCATAAATAAAGAATGCCAATACTGGGTTCTGGTACGCAGCCCACTGTGAGAAGGTCTGAATAGCGGTACCGATAGGTGGCCAGATAAATGACAAGACCACGCCCATCATGATCGCGGCTAGGCCGGAGATGATCGGCACAAAACGCTTACCGGCAAAGAAGCCCAGATATTCTGGCAGTTGGATGCGGAAGAAGCGGTTGAACATATAGGCAGCGATGGAGCCGGAGATAATCCCCCCGAGCACACCGGTATCGGCCAAATGTTTCGCTGCAATCTCTTCGGCTGGCAGATGCAACACCAGCGGAGCAACCACAGCCATGGTTTTCACCATAATGCCGTAAGCCACTACAGCGGCCAATGCAGAAACACCGTCATTGTTAGTGAAGCCGAGGGCCACACCAATGGCGAAAATTAACGGCATATTGGCGAAGACTGACCCGCCAGCTTCTGCCATCACGTGGGAGACTACCATCGGCAGCCAGCTAAAGTTGGCGGAACCGACGCCCAGCAGAATACCTGCGATAGGCAATACGGATACCGGCAGCATCAGCGATTTACCTACTTTCTGCAGGTTTGCAAATGCGTTCTTGAACATAGTTGAGTGTGCTCCTGAGTAATGGTGCTTTGCTACTTCTCGCGAATTTTCGCGCTGCAAGGGGGGGAGAAAAACCCTTACAATTCGGGGTGTCTGAGCACCCCTTGAATTTTTACGCAGAGTAAAATAAATACCCTGGGTAATGTTTGATGGCAGTCACGTTTCAATGAATAAGAGCGCGGGTTTTTCTCTAAATCGTCTACTTTTTGTATTTTTCGATGAAAAAGAGACCCACCACCGCCATAAAACGGGGGCGAACAATACCCGTTTCAGCGATTAATTACGAGCTTAAAAAGAATTATACTCTTATCGACCGCCCCCTAAGCCTAGGCGAAAGATCAGAGTTTGAGATGAAATAAACGTGAAAAGTTGCTCGTGGTCGCCTCTGCCAACGTTTCCAGGTTTACACCTTTTAAGACGGCAAGATATTCAGCAACATCACGTACATAAGCAGGTTGGTTTTCTTTGCCCCGGTGTGGCACTGGCGCAAGGTAAGGAGAGTCGGTTTCCACCAGCATGCGATCCAGCGGCACATAGCGTGCCACCTCACGTAATGATTCTGCATTGCGGAAGGTGACAATTCCGGAGAACGAAATGTAGAAACCGAGATCCAGCAGCGCCTGAGCGGTAGCCAGATCTTCGGTGAAACAGTGCAGCACCCCGCCACACTCCTGCGCATTCTCTTCACGCAGAATAGCTAACGTATCTGCGCGGGCATCGCGGGTGTGCACAATCACCGGTTTGTTAAGCTCGCAGCCAATACGGATATGCTCGCGGAAAGAAGCCTGCTGCAGTGGGATATTGTCTTTCTGGTAGAAATAATCCAGCCCGGTTTCCCCTAATGCGACCACTTGTTCTGCCGCCGCCAGACGGCGCAGTTCCGCATAATCGTACCCCCCTTCCAGGTTCAGCGGGTGAACGCCGCAGGAGAAAGCCACATCGGCACGCGAGCCGATCAGTTGGGTCATGGCCTGATAGCCCGGCAGTGTGGTAGCCACCGCCAACACATAGCCCACATCGCGCGCTTTGGCTTTTGCCAAGGCATCATCAACGTTCTGATGCAGGGCATCAAAATCCAGGCTATCGAGGTGGCAATGCGAATCAACTAACAACATAGTAATAAACTCTTTTACAACGAGTGAGATTGTGAATAGCCAGTGGAACCTAACATCTGCTCCCAGCTAAGTAACTGTTCGGTGAGCAATAGCTCGCGGTTGACACCAGCAATATTGACCAACTGTTGGCGGCACTTCAGCCATTGTTGCACGATCTGCTGCAATGAAGTGCTGCTCAGGCGACTGGCCAGTTGCTGTATCAGCGGTTGCTGATCCTGATTCAAAACATAACCTGCCGCCCCCTGTTGCCATTTCATCGCATCGACCAGCAAAGCGCACAGCCAGTGCAGCCGCTCAGCGACGTCGTCATGATTAAGAACCGGGAGTAACGCCAGCATATCGCGCTGCGGTAAAGCGTTATTCAGCGCCGTACACAGCGCGCTACGCTGCTGCCAGAGCTGCGGTTGCAGTAACCGCTCGGCGGCAATTGGCGCACCGTCATGCAGGCGCAGGGCCGTAAGACGATCGACCGGGTTACCCGGTGCCTGGCGATTCAGCCATTGCAGGCTAAGCGCTTCGTCAGGGCTGGCTAAGTGCCAGTAGAAACAACGGCTACGCAGCGTTGCCATCAGGCGCGAAGGTTCATTGCAAGCCAATAGAAAAAAGGTATTGGCAAGCGGCTCCTCCAAGGTTTTCAGCAACGCATTGGCAGCGGCCTCGGTCAGCAGTTCGGCCTGCGGCAGCCAAACCACCTTCGCTCCGCCCTGCTGGGCGTGTGAATAGAGGGTCTCTATCACCTGGCGAATAGGTTCAATGCCCAAACTGCTTTTGCCTTTTTCCGGCGTCAGCACGTGATAATCCGGATGGTTACCCGCCAGCATCAGCCGGCAGCTATGGCATTCCCCGCAGCTTTTCTCACCGTTGCGCTGTTGGCAAATCAGCCAGCGGCTTAATGCATAAAGTAACGCCTCGTCACCATTGCCCGGTGAAGCATGCACGAGCAAGGCATGATGGCCGCGACCAGCCGCATACTGCCCCACCAGTTGGCGATAAGGGGCGTTGAGCCACGGATACCAGTTCATTACGCTTCTTCCTGCTGTTGCAACCACAGCGCAACCACCCGGCGAATATCGGCGGTCACCTGCTCCAAAGGCTGTGCCGCATCAACGGTCACAATGGAATTGTCTTGCGCCACCAGTTGCAGATAACGCTCACGGGTGCGTTCGAAGAACGGTAACGCCTCCTGTTCAATGCGATCCAGCTCACCACGTGCCCGCGCGCGCTGTAATCCAACCAGCGGTGGCAGATCGAGATACACGGTCAAGTCGGGACGAAAATCACCCAGGACGATATCGCGCAGCGACGCCATCAACTGCGGATCAACCCCTCTTCCACCGCCCTGATAGGCTTGTGACGAGAGATCGTGGCGATCGCCCACCACCCAGGCACCGCGTGCTAACGCCGGTTTAATCACGGTTTCAACTAACTGGACACGGGCGGCGTACAGCATCAGTACTTCTGCTTTGATGGTGGGCAGTTCACCATCAGTCCCGCGTTTAAACAGATCGCGGAGTTTTTCCGCCAGCGGCGTGCCACCAGGCTCGCGGGTGAAAACGATATCATTGATACCCCGCTCATTCAGTACGCTGACGATCGTATTACGTGCAGTGGTCTTGCCTGCGCCTTCCAGCCCTTCGATAACCACGAATTTACTTTTCATTCTTTTCCTTTAACACCTGGCGGTAAGTGCGCACCGCCTCATTGTGGCTGGCCAGATTAGTGGTAAACGTATGCCCACCCTTACCGTCGGCAACAAAATAAAGATAAGACGTTTTTTCTGGATTGGCCGCTGCCTCTAATGAAGCCCGGCTAGGCATCGCAATCGGCGTTGGCGGCAGGCCGCTGATCACATACGTGTTATAGGGCGTCGGGGTTTCCAGATCTTTACGGCTGATGTTGCCAGTATAGCTATCCTTCATGCCATAAATCACCGTGGGGTCAGTCTGTAAACGCATTCCCAAACGTAGCCGGTTAACAAACACCGAAGCGACCTTGCCACGCTCTTCCGCTACGCCAGTCTCTTTCTCGACGATCGACGCCATGATCAGCAACTCATCCGGCGTTTTATACGGCAGAGTGGTATCTCGCGCATCCCAGATCTCTTGCAGGGTTTTGTTCATGCGCAGGTGTGAACGTTTCAACAGCGCCAGATCGCTGGTTCCGGCGGTATAAAGATAAGTATCAGGATACAAGCGCCCTTCAAGACTGCTACCAGCGGGTAGCCCCAGCGCCAGCGCAATCTCAGCTTCACTTTTCCCCGCCAGGGTGTGTTTGACATATTTGGCTTGCTGTAGCACCTGCAGCCCATCACTCAGGCGCGCGCCTTCGATAAAGCGTGCGCTGAACTGCGCTTCTTTACCGCTTGCCAGCAGTTTCAGCATTTCACGTACCGTCATCCCCGGTGTAAAACGGTAAGTACCCGCCTTGAACTCCGCCAGTTCCGGTTCCAACCGCAGCAACCAAGGGAACCATCTGCCGTTGTGGATCAGTTTATCGCGCACCAATAGCCCTTCCAGTGCCACCCGTCCGGTACCGGCGGGCAGCTTGAAGAGGGTTTCCTGCTGGATCGCCAATGGCGTATCGGCGAAGCGTTCAACGCGCTGGTGCCCCCAAAACGGCAGAGCGACAAGCAGAGCTGTAACCAGCAAAATAATCTTGAGCTTTTTTCTCTTCATCAATCAGTCATCATTAACAATGTGGACGCAAAAAGTCATACATCTGACGCGAGTGATAGCGCCATGAGTGGGCCTCGTTCACCGGCAGCAATGGCATTAGCGCATTGCTCACCAGCACTTCATCGGCGTCAGCCAGCGTTTCCAGCGGTTCACTGACAGAATGCAGCTGATATTCACTGCCTGCCAGTAACTCAATCACCCGCCTGCGCATTAACCCGGCAACACCCGCCTGCGCCAAACTTGGCGTAAAAACCTCTTTTCCCTTACGCCAGAATAAATTAGCCGCACAGCATTCCACCAGCATGCCGGTGGTGTCAAGCACCAGCGCCTCCTCGGCATCAGTCTGGTCAAGATGCGCACGGATCAGCACCTGCTCCAAACGGTTAAGGTGTTTTAACCCGGCCAATAGCGGATTGCGAGCTAACGCCACGGGGCTCACAGCCAGACGGATCCCCTGTTCACGCCACTGCAGGTAGTGCTGCGGGTAAGTGCTGCGCGAAATAATACGGGTAGGATGCTCACAACCGTGCGGGCTGTATCCGCGCCCACCGCTGCCGCGCGTGAGTATCGCTTTGACTACGCCCAGCGTGATAGATTCTGCCGCATGCACCATTTCACGTTCAAGCGCCAACCAGTCAACGGCGGGCATAAGCAAACGTTGAGCCGCCTGCTGCATCCGCTCAATATGCCAGGGTAAAAGATCGATTTTCCCTTCCACGATCCTTGCCGTGGTGAAACAGCCATCACCAAACTGCAAACCGCGATCGCTCGGTGCCAAAGCATCATGCTGCTGCCCATTGATCCAGTACATAGTCTCCCCTCCCGCTGAGTTGCACCACAGCATAAAACGATAACAGCAGAGCGCACATGCCGAATGCGTCAGTACGATAAAAAAAGCCCGGTGATTAAACCGGGCTTCATCAGCTTTACAGTGAATTCACTACACGCGACGGAAAATCAGCGAACCGTTAGTTCCACCAAAGCCGAAGGAGTTACACAGGGTGTACTCCATATTTTTTGTCTGGCGTGCTTCGTGCGGCACAAAATCCAGATCGCAACCTTCATCCGGATTATCCAGGTTGATGGTTGGTGGCACGGCCTGATCGCGCAATGCCAGTACGGTAAAGATCGACTCAATCGCCCCCGCAGCACCCAATAGGTGGCCGGTCATCGATTTGGTGGAACTGACCATCACGCTTTTGGCATCGCTGCCAAACACGGATTTCACCGCTTCGGCTTCGGCTTTATCACCGGCAGGCGTCGAAGTGCCATGCGCATTGATATAACCAATTTGTGACGCCGTCACGCCTGCGTCAAGCAGCGCATTTTCCATCGCCAACGCAGCGCCCGCACCGTTTTCTGGTGGTGACGTCATATGGTAGGCATCGCTGCTCATACCAAAGCCAACGACTTCTGCGTAAATCTTCGCGCCGCGCTTTTTCGCGTGCTCGTACTCTTCCAGCACCATCATACCGGCACCATCACCCAGCACAAAACCATCACGGTCTCGGTCCCATGGGCGGCTTGCCGCCTGCGGGTTATCATTGCGGGTTGAGAGTGCACGAGCAGCACCAAAGCCGCCTACGCCCAGCGGGGTACTGGCTTTTTCTGCCCCACCGGCCAGCATCACGTCAGCATCATTGTAGGCAATGATACGCGCCGCATGGCCGATGTTATGCACACCCGAAGTACAAGCGGTGGCAATAGAAATACTTGGGCCACGCATGCCGTACATGATGGTCAGATGGCCGGCAATCATGTTCACAATGGTGGAAGGCACAAAGAACGGGCTGATTTTACGTGGGCCACCGTTAACCAGTGAGCTGTGGTTCTCTTCGATCAGACCCAAGCCACCGATACCGGAGCCGATAGCAGCGCCAATGCGGGTGGCATTGAGCTCGTTGATTTCCAGCCCCGCATCCTGCATGGCCTGCATGCCGGCGGCGATGCCATATTGAATGAAGGCGTCCATCTTGCGCGCATCTTTGCGCGAGATGAAATCTTCAGAATTAAAATTCTTTACCAAGCCTGCAAAACGGGTTGCATAGGCAGTGGTATCGAAATGGTCGATCAGGCTGATGCCACTCTGACCGGCAAGAAGAGCGTTCCATGTGGACTCTACCGTATTGCCGACAGGAGACAACATGCCCAGTCCGGTCACAACTACTCGACGCTTAGACACGTTTGTCCTCCAAGGAGGGAAAATATGACACTAGGAATAGAAAAAACTTAGGCGGTCGAGTGACCGCCTAGATATGTTCGCTTACTGCTGGCTAGCGTTGATGAAATCAATAGCTGCCTGAACAGTAGTGATTTTCTCAGCTTCTTCGTCTGGAATTTCGGTGTCGAATTCTTCTTCCAGAGCCATTACCAGCTCAACGGTGTCAAGAGAATCAGCGCCCAAATCTTCAACGAAAGAAGCGTTATTTAAAACTTCTTCCTGTTTAACACCCAGTTGCTCAACAATGATTTTCTTAACGCGTTCTTCGATAGTGCTCATACTCTTAAATTTCCTATCAAAACTCGCTTTCGCGATGGTTTTCGTAGTGTATAAAATGTTGAAAAAGATGCAACTAAATCCCGGCTGGTCAAACCACGATTTTACGCTATTTTGCGGTTTTTACCGCAAATAACGCAAATGGTTTTCACATTTTTTAAATCATGTACATGCCGCCATTGACATGTAACGTTTCACCGGTGATGTAGCCAGCCTCATCAGAGGCTAAAAATGCAACAGCGCTGGCGATTTCTTTAGCATCCCCAAGCCGGCTAGCCGGAACCTGGGCCAAAATGCCTGCGCGTTGATCTTCTGTCAACGCCCGTGTCATGTCCGTCTCAATAAAGCCAGGTGCCACGACGTTGACCGTAATGCCACGTGAAGCAACTTCACGTGCCAAAGACTTACTAAAACCTATCAGACCGGCTTTAGCCGCCGCGTAGTTAGCCTGCCCTGCATTACCCATGGTACCTACAACAGAACCTATGGTGATGATACGGCCAAACCGCTTTTTCATCATAGCTCGCATTACCGCTTTTGACAGACGGAATACTGAGGTCAGATTGGTGTCCAGGATATCCTGCCACTCATCATCCTTCATTCGCATCAGCAGGTTATCACGCGTAATGCCGGCATTATTCACTAAAATGTCGATTTCGCCAAATGCTTCACGAATCGATTTCAGTACGCTGTCGATAGATTGAGCATCAACAACGTTCAGCATGAACCCTTTGCCGTTCTCACCCAGGTACTGGCTGATCGCCTGCGCACCGCTTTCGCTGGTGGCTGTTCCTATTACTTTCGCACCACGTGCAACAAATGATTCTGCGATAGCCCGGCCAATACCACGGCTGGCACCGGTCACCAGAACAACTTTTCCTTCGAAGCTCATTGTTTTCCTCTTTTATTGCTCAAGCGCCGCTGACAAGGTGGCGGTGTCATTGACAGCCGCAGCCGTCAGGGTATCAACAATGCGTTTAGCCAGACCGGTCAGGACTTTCCCTGGGCCGATCTCCAGCAGCGATGTCACACCTTCTGCCGCCATAAATTCTACGCTTTCTGTCCAGCGCACCGGGCTGTAGAGCTGGCGCACCAGCGCACTGCGAATAGCTTCTGGCGCTGTTTCGGCACGCACATCGACGTTATTGACCACCGGCACCTGCGGCGCACTGAACGTCACGCTCTGCAGCGCTACCGCCAGTTTATCGGCAGCAGGCTTCATCAGTGCGCAATGCGAAGGAACGCTTACCGGTAATGGCAGCGCACGCTTGGCACCGGCTGCCTTACAGGCCGCCCCTGCGCGTTCAACCGCTTCTTTATTGCCAGCAATCACCACCTGCCCCGGCGAATTGAAGTTTACCGGCGAAACCACCTGCCCTTGGGCAGATTCTTCACAGGCTTTGGCGATAGATTCGTTATCCAAACCGATAATGGCATACATCGCACCGGTACCTTCAGGCACGGCTTCCTGCATCAGTTTGCCACGCAGTTCCACCAAGCGGATTGCGGCAGCAAACTCCAGCACACCGGCACACACCAGCGCTGAATATTCACCCAGGCTATGGCCCGCCATCATTGCAGGCGCTTTACCGCCCTGCTGTTGCCAGACGCGAAAAATCGCCACCGACGCGGCCAACAGGGCTGGCTGGGTCTGCCAGGTCTTGTTCAGTTCTTCTACCGGCCCTTGCTGCACCAGTTGCCACAGGTCGTAACCCAAAGCCGAAGAAGCTTCGCTAAAAGTCTGTTCCACGATCGGAAACTGCGCGGCCAAATCGGCCAACATGCCAACGGTCTGCGATCCCTGACCTGGAAAAACAAAAGCAAATTGCGTCATTTTTATCTTCCTGTTAAATCAAAAACGAACCAGCGCCGAACCCCAGGTAAAGCCGCCGCCAAACGCTTCCAGCAACACCAGTTGACCACGTTGGATACGCCCATCGCGCACGGCTTCATCAAGCGCCGACGGTACAGAGGCAGCAGAGGTGTTACCGTGACGATCGAGCGTCACCACCACTTTATCCATCCCCATACCCAATTTTTTTGCTGTTGCGCTGATGATCCGCAGATTGGCCTGGTGCGGCACCAGCCAATCCAGTTCGCTGCGATCCAACTCATTGGCTTTCAGGGTTTCATCAACGATATGTGCCAGTTCGGTTACTGCCACTTTAAAGACTTCATTACCCGCCATGGTGACGTAGGCCGGTTGCTCAGGATCCTGACGATCTTTATTCGGCAATGCCAACAGATTGCCATAACGACCATCGGCATGCAGATGCGTTGAGATAATCCCAGGCTCTTCGGATGCCCCCAGCACCACCGCACCGGCGCCATCACCAAACAAGATGATAGTGCCGCGATCTTCAGGATCCAGCGTGCGTGACAGCACGTCTGAACCGATCACCAGCGCATGTTTTACCGCACCATTTTTCACATATTGATCGGCAACGCTGAGCGCGTAAGTAAAGCCAGCGCAGGCCGCAGCAATATCGAAAGCAGCACAATCTGCAATACCCAACATTTGCTGTACCTGGCAGGCAGAACTTGGGAACGCGTGGCTTGAGGTTGTGGTCGCCACAACGATCAGACCAATATCTTCTTTAGCCACACCGGCCATTTCCATGGCGCGAGCTGCGGCATGGAAACTCATGGTTGCCACAGTTTCATCTGCGGCAGCAATACGACGCTCGCGGATACCGGTACGTGTGACGATCCACTCGTCAGAGGTATCCACCATTTTTTCTAAGTCAGCGTTGGTGCGCACTTGTACGGGTAAATAACTCCCCGTACCGAGAATCTTTGTATACATGAACGATTCAGTCACTCTTGGGTAATACAGCTTCAAGGCGCGCAGCAATTCTGTCGGGAACTTGCCGCTGCACCGCCTGCACAGCCTGTTCGATGGCAACCGCGAACGCACTTTGGTTCGCCGCGCCGTGGCTTTTGATTACGGTGCCCCGCAATCCTAACAGACATGCACCATTATACTGGTCGGGGTTCAGATGACCGAAACGCTTTGCCACCCTTTTTTGCAACCATCGGCCCAACAATTTCAACCACCATGCCTGCTTGCCCCCCTCAGAGGAAGACTTCAGCAGTGATAAGAACATCCTTATCACACCTTCCATGGTTTTTAGGGTGACGTTACCCACAAAGCCGTCGCAGACCATGACATCGGTTTTACCGGTGAGCAGATCGTTTCCTTCCAGATAACCAATATAGTTGATTGCCGGAGTATTTTTTAGTACGAGCGCTGCTTCGCGGATATTATCCAGACCTTTGGTCTCTTCTTCACCAATGTTGAGCAGCGCCACACGGGGCTGCTCAATACCCAACACCTCTTCCGCCATCACCGCGCCCATTACCGCAAACTGCACCAGCATCGTGCTGTCGCACTCCACGTTGGCCCCCAGATCCAGCACCACGGTCTTGCTGCGGCGCTGATTCGGCAGCACCGTCATCAGTGCCGGGCGCTCAATGCCGGCCAGCGGCTTGATCAGCAGCTTGGCCAGCCCCATCAAAGCCCCGGTGTTGCCTGCGCTGACACAGGCCTGCGCATCACCACTTTTAATCAGTTCCAGCGCAATGCGCATGGAAGTCCCACGGCTGGCGCGGATCGCTTGTGAAGGTTTGGCATTGCTGGCAATAACCGACTCAGCGGGCACAACCTGCAAACGTTCCAACAGCAGCGGATCGGCTTTGGCAAGTAAAGGAGAGATGATGTCGGGATCGCCGACGAGCAGGAGATGAAGCTGTAAATTAGAGGCCAGTGCCTGCAATGAAGCAGGCACTGTGACGCAGGGACCGAAGTCCCCGCCCATAGCATCTAACGCCAGGGTTAGACGATTCAAGGTATCGCTAACTTAGCCAATAACCTTGCGACCGCGGTAGAAACCGTCGGCAGTGATGTGGTGACGACGATGAGTTTCACCAGAAGTCGCATCTACAGACAAAGTGGTGGTGGTCAGCGCATCATGTGAACGACGCATGCCACGTTTGGAACGGGTTGGTTTATTCTGTTGTACGGCCATGGACCTTACTCCTCAATTACTTACGCTTTAAACTGGCTAATACGGCAAATGGGTTTGGTTTTTCCGCCTCGGGAGGCAGTTGACCAAAGACCATGTCCGCTTCGGACACTTCACAGTGTTCAGATTCATGTACCGGAACGACAGGCAGTGAGAGAATAATTTCATCTTCAATCATTGCCAACAGATCGACTTCGCCAAACTCGTCAACTTCGATCGGTTCGTACGCTTCCGGTAATGCCTCAGCCTGCTCATCATTGACGACCGGGCTAAAACAATACGTTGTATGAACGTGATGCGCGAACGGAACTCCACAGCGTTGACACATCAGCGTTACCGCGACATCTGCCTGCCCTGTTATCACCGCGAGGCGCTGGTTGTCGATATCAAACGACAACGAAACCTCAACATCACTGTCCACACTGACCACGGAGTCGGCAACACGTGTTACCTGCTCAGACGTATAGACACCAACATAGTCCAGGCGTTTCTGAGCGGTACGTACCGCATCAATGGTCAAGGGTAATTTTACCTTTTGCATAGGGCGCGCATATTAACTTTGTAACGACATAGAGTCAAAGAAAAAGGCCGTAAAACGGCACCTTTCACCAATATTCGCTTCCACAGCGGCCGACAGTTTAAAATGGTCGCCTTATTTACGCTACGGTTTACGAAAAAAATTATGCAAAGAATATTACTTGCCTCAACATCGACCTACCGCAAAATGCTGCTGGAGAAGTTACGGCTGCCTTTTATTTGCGCAGCGCCACAAGTGGATGAAACGCCATTACCCGGTGAAAATGCCGAAGCATTAGTATTACGGCTTGCGGTGGCAAAGGCCCAAGCGCTTGCCATGGCTTATCCCGATCGCCTGATTATCGGCTCCGATCAAGTCTGCGTCATCAACGGAAATATCACCGGCAAACCGCATACCGAGGAGAACGCTCGCGAACAGCTGCGCCAAGCCAGCGGCCAGAAAGTGACTTTTTATACCGGGCTGGCGCTTTATAATAGCCACAGCAACCATCTGCAGGCGCTGTGTGAGCCATTCCATGTCCATTTCCGTTCACTGAGCGAGGCCGAGATCGCCACTTACGTGCGTCTGGAACAGCCGCTCAACTGTGCTGGCAGCTTTAAAAGTGAAGGCTTGGGTATTGCGCTGTTTGATCGCCTTGAAGGGCGCGATCCGAATACACTGGTTGGCTTACCGCTAATTGCACTGCTGGAAATGCTGCGGGCTGAAGGGATCAACCCGCTGGTATAAGGTTATTTTGCGGTTTGTTTACGCAAAACCTGTAAACAATGCCGCAATTCATCGTCCATCGGCGCTTCGATACGCATCGTTTCGCCAGTGGCCGGGTGTTCGAAGCGCAATGCCGCCGCATGCAGGAACAGGCGTTTCAGACCCGTACCGGCCAATTGACGATCAAATTCACGGTCACCGTAACGATCGTCAAACGCGATCGGATGCCCGGCATGTAAAGTATGTACGCGGATCTGGTGAGTACGCCCGGTAATCGGGCTGGCTTTCACTAGCGTGGCATGCTCAAAGCGCTCTTCCACCTTAAAACGGGTTTCCGAGGGTTTGCCTTCGCTGCTGACGCGTACAATACGCTCCCCACTCTGCAGGATGTTTTTCAGTAGTGGTGCCTGAACCACCTTGCAGTGCGACTGCCACTGGCCACGCACCAAGGCCAGATAATCTTTCTGCATCCCTTTAAGGCGCAGTTGCTCATGCAGTGAACGCAACGCGGAACGTTTCTTCGCGATCATCAGCACCCCGGAGGTATCGCGATCCAGACGGTGTACCAATTCCAGAAAGCGCGCCTCTGGCCGCAACGCACGCAACCCCTCGATCACGCCAAAACTCAGGCCACTGCCGCCGTGCACCGCGGTACCTGAGGGTTTGTTCAGCAGCAACAGATGGTCGTCTTCATAAAGGATGCAATCGGCCAGCACCGCGACTTTATCCAGCTTGGCAGAAACCGGGGCATCTTCACGTTCGGCCACGCGTACCGGCGGCACTCGCACCACATCACCGGCGGCCAGTTTATATTCGGCCTTGATACGGCCTTTGTTCACCCGCACCTCGCCCTTACGCACCATGCGATAGATCATGCTCTTTGGTACGCCTTTAAGACGGGCCAGCAAAAAGTTGTCGATTCTTTGACCGGCTTCATCGTCAGAAATCGTGATTAATTGTACTGCGGGATTGTTCGTTTTCATGAGGCGGGATTCTAAATAGAGCGAGTAAATAGCGCCACCTCTTTTTATGTGCTTAACTGTGATTCTGGCTGCAGGGTAAATCACAGCGAACAATAAGGCAGCAAGCCGGTTTGAACGTTTGCGATTTCTTCCGCAGTTAAGGAAAAGTCACCTTGCTATAACGGTGTCAGCAATGGAATAATGAAGTGACTTTCCGTGCTGATCCTCGTTAAAACAAGGAGAAGTGTGGAATTATACAGTTTGTCTGGTCGCACAAAAACGCAGCAATGGCGTAAGACGTAATGTGAAATCAAACAATTAGCGGGCTGCGGGTTGCAGCTTGGCCGGCAAATGGAATCAGATCTGTCGACGTAAATCAGAGGCTATTCCCTGAGTCAAAAAGCGCTGTTTTCACAAAGAAATACAGGCTTACCGAGATAATGCGCCCCTATGCAGGCGACAACCGTGAGGTTGACGACTTTGCGAGAAGACACGGGGTTTTCGGTTTTTAACCCGGCCATGAGGTTATTTTGCCCGCAGCTTTGTCGATAATGTAAAAATAACGAGTAAGTTAAGATGAAAAGAATGTTGATTAACGCAACTCAGCAAGAAGAGTTGCGTGTTGCCCTTGTAGATGGACAGCGGCTGTATGATCTGGATATTGAAAGCCCGGGTCACGAACAGAAAAAAGCGAATATTTACAAAGGCAAAATCACCCGAATTGAACCCAGTCTTGAAGCAGCGTTTGTGGACTACGGCGCAGAACGACATGGTTTCCTCCCTCTGAAAGAAATCGCTCGCGAATATTTCCCCAGCAATTACTCTTCTCATGGTCGCCCGAACATCAAAGATGTGCTGCGCGAAGGCCAGGAAGTCATTGTTCAGGTTGATAAAGAAGAACGTGGTAACAAAGGCGCAGCCTTGACCACCTTCATCAGCCTGGCCGGTAGTTATCTGGTGCTGATGCCAAACAACCCGCGCGCCGGGGGGATTTCCCGCCGTATTGAGGGGGATGATCGTACCGAACTGAAAGAAGCCCTCTCTTCACTGCAGTTACCCGATGGCATGGGCCTGATTGTCCGCACCGCGGGCGTCGGTAAATCCGCTGACGCGCTGCAATGGGACCTCTCTTTCCGCCTGAAGCACTGGGAAGCGATTAAAAAAGCCGCAGAAGGCCGCCCTGCGCCATTCCTGATCCATCAGGAAAGTAACGTTATCGTGCGTGCCTTCCGCGATTACCTGCGCCCGGACATCGGCGAGATCCTGATCGACAACCCAAAAGTTCTCGATCTGGCCAAAGAGCATATCGCTGCTTTGGGCCGCCCGGATTTCAGCAGCAAAATCAAGCTGTACAGCGGTGAGATCCCACTGTTCAGCCATTATCAAATCGAATCGCAGATCGAATCTGCCTTCCAGCGTGAAGTGCGTCTGCCTTCTGGTGGCTCCATCGTTATCGACACCACCGAAGCCCTGACCGCTATTGATATCAACTCCGCACGCGCAACCCGCGGCGGCGATATCGAAGAGACCGCATTTAATACCAACCTGGAAGCGGCAGACGAAATTGCCCGCCAGTTACGCTTGCGCGATCTGGGTGGCCTGATCGTGATCGACTTTATCGACATGACGCCAGTGCGCCATCAGCGCGAAGTGGAAAACCGCCTGCGTGATGCGGTCCGCCAGGATCGTGCCCGTATTCAGATTGGCCGTATCTCGCGTTTTGGCCTGTTGGAGATGTCGCGTCAACGTCTCAGCCCGTCACTGGGTGAATCCAGCCATCACGTCTGCCCACGCTGTAGCGGCACTGGGACCATTCGTGATAACGAGTCTCTGGCACTGTCTATTCTGCGCCTGATCGAAGAAGAAGCGCTGAAAGAGAACACCAAAGAAGTTCATGCCATCGTTCCTGTTCAAGTAGCGTCTTACCTGCTGAACGAAAAACGTGAATCTGTCAGTGCGATCGAAAAGCGTCAGGGTGGCGTGAAAGCGATCATCGTGCCTAACGATCAGATGCAAACTCCGCATTATTCGGTACTGCGCGTGCGTAAGGGTGAAGAAACCCCAACGCTGAGCTATCTGTTGCCGAAGCTGCACGAAGAGGAAATGGCACAACCGCAGGAAGATGCGCCGATGGAGCGTAAACGTCCTGAACAACCGGCGCTGGCCTCCTTCTCTCTCTCTGCTGATGCTCCACCGCCGGATGAAGAGCCTGTCGTTAGCAAGCCTGTGGCCGCAGCTAAGCCTGCCGCTCCTGCTGCCGTTGAAGCCAAACCGGGCCTGTTGAGCCGTCTGTTCGGTGGCCTGAAAGCCTTCTTCGCCAGCGAAGAAGAGCCAAAAGTTGAGGCCAAACCAGCCGAAGTTGCTCAGACAGAAAGCAGCGACAACCGTCGTCAGGATCGCCGTGGCCAACGCCGCCAGGGTTCTGGCCGTAAAGAGCGTGGTGAACGAGGCGATCGTAAAGAACGTGGCGAAAGCCGTGATAACCGTGAGCCACGCGAAAATCGCGAGGGCCGCGAATCACGTGAAGGCCGTGACGATCAACGTCGTAACAACCGCCGCAACGCGCAGCAAGCGGTACCTGTTGCTGATGAAGTGCAAACCGAAGAAGCTGCAAAAGCGCAACGTGATGAGCAGCAGCAACGTCGCGATCAGCGCGCTGAACGTCAACGCCGCCGCCAGGAAGAGAAACGCCAGGCTCCGCAAGACGTTAAAGCACTGGAAAACGACAGTGATGTTGCCGGCAGCGATGAAGAGCAGGAAGAACGTCATCAGCAGCCAATGCAGCGCCGTCAGCGTCGCCCGTTAGCGCAGAAGGTTCGCGTCCTGTCTGCGGAAGAAGAACTGCATCGCGCAGCTGAAGAACTGTTGGCACCGAAAGCACTCCCAGTGAAAGCTGAAGTGGTTCAGGTTGCCGCAGTGGCAGAAAGCGTGAAACTGCTGCCTGAAGCTGTTGCTGTGTCTTCTGAAGATAATGCACAGGTAGACCGTAATAACGGTGAAAACGGCATGCCACGCCGTTCACGCCGTTCACCGCGCCACCTGCGTGTTAGCGGCCAGCGCCGCCGCCGTTACCGTGACGAGCGTTACCCTAACCATTCGCCAATGCCGCTGGCCGGTGCTTTTGCCTCACCAGAAATGGCATCAGGTAAGGTTTGGATAAGTTACCCTGTCACTCAGGCAACACAAGCGACTGAGCAAGCAGAAGTTCCGGTAGAATCGGTTGAAATCGCAGCCTCTCCAGCAGTCGTAACGGTAGCCAGCATTGCTGTACCCGTTATTGCTGAAGCAGTGCAGGAACCGCAGCCAGTGGTGACGGAGCAAGTGACAGTCGTTGAGGCTCAAGCCGTTGCTGAATATGTTGCGCCGCAAATCGCCGCCGTTCAGGCCGCTATCAGCAACCCTGTGGTTGAAGATGTTTCCCCAGCGGCAGAAGCTCCGGTAGAAACGATTGCAGAAACGTGGGTTAGCGTTGTAGAAACTACTCAAGCAGAAGTCGAATCACCAGCATTCGTTGAAGTTCCTGTAGAGGAACTGACCGTGCAGCCAGCAGTAGACACTGAATCTGCTTACGTGATGCAAGAAGCGGTTGCAGCCGCTGAGCAGGAAAAGCCAGAGGTTGAACAGCCACTGCCAGCTCCTGTTCAACAGGCAGCAGAAGTGCTCTATAAGCATATTGCTACCGCGCCGATGACCAAAGCTCCAGCCCCTAGCTACGAGCCGGAAGCACCGAAGCACAGTGATTGGCAGCGCCCTTCCTTCAACTTCGAAGGCAAAGGTTCCGCTGGTGGGCATGCAGCGGCGAATCAGGCCACTGCCCCGGCCACTAAGCCACAGCCAGTTAACGATTAACTGGCTCTGCTCCGATAAAAAACCCGCCTCTGGCGGGTTCAGATTGATGACAAAGTCCTGGCCGTGAGGCCAGGACTTTGATCTAATAAGGTCAGTGCAAAAAATGGACTGACTGCCATGCTCAAAACACCCTCTCCTCAGCAATATCA